>NZ_LJQT01000158.1:16366-18893 GCF_001400515.1 Pseudomonas meliae
GTGAGCGATCACGGGGCTTTTTGTTGTCTGGGTGATCGTTCCCGAGCGGGAGCAATCACTCAGGGCAACCAAGGCCTCAGAGCGGGGTTGGCTGGATAATCTCTACCCAGTAGCCATCCGGGTCCTTGATGAATGCCAGGCTGTTCATGCGGCCATCGGACAGACGCTTTTGAAAGTCGACGCCCAACGTCTCGAATCGCTCGCAGGCAACCTTCACGTCTGGTACCGAGACACAAATGTGACCAAAGCCACGCGGGTCGCTGTTGCCGTTGTGGTACGAAGCTGTCGCATCGCTCTCGGTACCGTGATTGTGGGTCAGCTCGAGAATGCCGGGGATCGATTTCATCCACTCGTTGCGGGCTTTGTCGTCTTCCGGGATCTGCGCCTTATCCACCAGTGCGAGGAAGTAGAGGCTGAATTCGGCTTCCGGGAAATCACGCTTTTCAACCAGGCTGAAGCCGAGCACGCGGGTGTAGAAATCCAGCGATTTGGTGATGTCCTTGACGCGCAGCATGGTGTGGTTGAACACAAACTGCCGAGTAGCCGCTTCAGGGTCGGCCGTAACGCCCGGTAGTGTGTTGAGTTCGTGCAAGCTCATCAATGTATCTCCAACAGAATGTACAAATAATGCCAAATGATACGGGGCAGGGCGGGCAGTGCCAAACCTTCGTTCGGATAACGTCGCTTCGGTCTTGCTCGATGCCGGCAACAGGCTCAGAATTTCCGGTCAACTGTTCTGGCGGCCTGACCATGATCCTTTCGCAATACCGATGCTCCTTGCCAGGTCTGTGCCTGTTCCTGCTGCTGGGCGCCGCACAGACTCACGCCGCCGACGCAATGATCATCTGGCCCGCAGGCTGGGAGGTAGAGTCGCTGCCGACCGAGTCGGGCAAGCCCGTGCAACCGTCCGTGCAAGTCAGACAGCGCGCGGTGAAAAACGATCAAAGTGGAAACCCGCTGATGGTCATGGAGCTGACTCAGACACGCCTGACGCCCGGGCATGAGGTTAATGTCCCGGGTGTACTGCTGGAGATGCGCAAGTCGGTTCAGGTCAATTTTGCCCGCAGCGGCCTGCAGAGCGTCTGCACGCATGTGCGTGAGAGCCGGCTCAGCGTCGTGCCTGCACTGGAAACCACCTGCACGATCACCCAGAACGGCGTACATGTATTGACCCAGACACTGGTAGCGGCTGCCAGTAAAGAGATGGCCTGGTCGCTTTCCTACGCGGGATCGGCAGATGGGTACACGGCCAACAAGGAAGAGGCGTTGCGTATCCGCGAGAGTTTGCGTCTGGACGATGCGCAGTGATACCTGCTTTTTCGCAGACAAAAAGAAGCCCGATNNGCCGAGGCGGGCATGGGGCGCTATTCCTTTAGCGGTCTTCATCATCCGAGAATCCATGTGAAAAAAGTGTGAAGCTGCGCGGTGTCGGCCATCCGCCGATTTTCGATCCGGCGAAGCACGCAGTAACAAATTCTCTTATCGCTCATTAGACCGAATAAACTGAACAATTACTCTACACATTTCAGCAACTGTTCAGGTTTGTAACTGTGCGCTGAATCGAATAATCGATGAATTTTTATTGGCGTCATTATTTCAACGGTATTAATACCTGACGTGCTGGAAGTACATGTACCGAGCAGTTCACTTAATCATGTATATGAATGTCAGCGGCGGGCAGACAGTCAACTGTGTATGGGCGTTTGATCAGGCAGATGCAGTGTGCAGGCGCTCAGTTGACGTACGGGTAGATAAAAAAAGCCCTGCAAGTGCAGGGCTTCAATTGACAAAGTTTTAATCAGGCGCGAAGCCACGAATCAACAGTGTCTACACCGTACTGCTCTTTCCACGCTTTGAGACCGCGGTGGTTACCACCCTTGGTTTCAATCAGCTCACCGGTGTGGGGGTTCTGGTAAACCTTGACCACGCGTGCACGACGACGCTTTGGTCCGGCGGGTGCGACCAGCGACGTGGCGCTTGAAGGATCAAGGATTGCGATGATGTCACGCAGGTTTTTGCCGTAGGTGCCCATCAGGTCCTGGAGCTTTTGCTCGAACTCGATTTCCTTCTTCAACCCGGCGTCATTCTTCAAGGATTCCAGCTGTGCAAGCTGTTCTTGAAGGGCTTTCTCTGCTGCTCGAAACTCGGCAAGTCTGGACAAGTAATACACTCCAACAATGTAATGGCTGTTGTCAGCCCTATAAAGCGATGAGACAAAACTGATTGGCCGATTCGCTCACTCGATGCTGCCCTGTACCTGCGGTTTCTATGCTGAAACATGGCCTTTGCGGCTTGTCATTGCGCAGACAGAGGATAGTTATAACTCAGTAGCCCGCAAATGATGCACCTTTTTTTCAGTTAGAAAATAGCCTTTTTCAAATTCGTTAAATAGTCGTGGTGGAGGGTGTTGGATATAGGCGATGAAACCGGCGTTATCAGGCGAGCTGTTGTGTAAGTTATTTCCGACATTAGTCGCAGATGGAAAACGAGCCATGCGACACTGGACGGCTTAAGGAAGCTCCGAGCA
>NZ_LJQT01000336.1:0-2235 GCF_001400515.1 Pseudomonas meliae
AGCGTCGCACGATAGTCAGGAAGAAGCATGAGCACGATAGACGCCTCAGCAGTCAGGCTGGTCAGCGGTATAGCGGCGTGCCGGATTAACCGCAGCGTCAAACTCGCGCAGGGCCTTGGCACCGATCAGTAGCGGGAAGTTGAAATGGCTGCGGTCGACCAGGTTGACTTCGACCGTACGCTTCTTGTTTCCCAGGCACAGTTCCAGGTCTACAACAGGACGCTTGGCAGGGTTGATACCTTCGTCGTCTTCGTCATCACCTTCTGCACGCCCTTTGATCTTGCTGATCCGCGACACCTTGTGCTCATACACCTTGTTGTCGGCGCCCTTGGTTGCCAGACGGAATCGCACCCAGTCATCGCCATCACGCTGGAACAGCTCGATGTCCTTGGCCGACAGCGATGCAGTGAGTGCGCCGGTGTCCATCTTGGCCTTGAAGGTCTGGTCCACGTCCAGAACCTTGATGTTCTCGTAGCGGCCATACAACGTCGGTTCAGCGGCCATGACCGGCAGGGCCAGCAAAGACAATAGCGCCAGGATCGGTTTCACGTGAGAGGTTCCTCGCAATAGTCAGCGCCTGATTGGCGCCCGTTTTTAGACAGCGAACCTGCAGTAGGTTCGTCAGGATGAATATGACGTCAGCATAAAGGCCGAGACGTGAAACATTTGTAAGCACCTGTGTAATTGGCGTAAAACGCGTGGGTCTTTATTATTGCCGCCCCTGAACCTTCAAGAGTCCGTCATGCGCCGTCTGCTCACCGGCTGTTTTGTTGCTTTGTTGTTACTGATCAATACGCTGGTATTGATAGGTCCGTTATTGGTTTTTGCCTTGCTCAAGCTGCTGTTCAGAGGCCGAATGCGTGATCGCTGTTCAGTCGCCGTTATGTGGATTGCCGAAACCTGGGCCGAGATCGACAAGGTCATCTTCGCAACCTGTGTACCGACGCAATGGGATATTCGTGGCGATGAGGGCTTGCGCGGTGATACTTCGTATCTGGTCATCAGCAATCATCAGTCGTGGGTGGATATTCCCGCGCTGGTCCAGGCACTCAACCGGCGCACGCCCTTCTTCAAGTTTTTCCTGAAAAAAGAACTGATCTGGGTGCCTCTGCTGGGCCTGGCGTGGTGGGGGCTGGATTACCCGTTCATGAAGCGCTACAGCAAGGCGTTTCTGGCGAAGCACCCGGAACTGAAGGGCAAGGATCTGGAAATCACCAAGGCCGCCTGCGAGCTGTTCAAGCGTCAGCCAGTGACCATCGTCAACTATCTGGAAGGCACGCGCTTTACTCCGGGCAAACATGCGACTCAAGCATCGCCCTATACCCATCTGCTCAAGCCCAAGGCCGGTGGCGTCGCATTCGTGCTGGCTGCCATGGGCGAGCAACTGGACGCCATTCTGGATGTCACCGTGGTCTATCCGGGTTCAGGCATCCCGGGGTTCTGGGACATGCTGTGCGGGCGGGTGCCCAAGGTGATTGTCGACATCAAAACCCGCGAAATGGACCCGGCACTGTGGCAGGGCGATTACGAGAACGATCCGGTATTTCGCGAGAAAATCCAGAGCTGGGTCAACCAGCTCTGGGTGGAGAAAGATGCGCGTATTGCGGCGTTGCGGCTTGAATCAGCTGCCGGTACCCCATAACCCACTCAGGCTCTGCAACGCCGAACCGCTGGCACCTTGCTGCCCGAGGTACTGCAGAATCAGCGGGGCAAACTGGCTGACCATCGTGCTGTCCATGCCCAGTGCCTTGAAGGCGTTATTCACATCACCCATGCTCTGCACGTTGCCCAGTGCGCTGTTGAGCATCGAGTTATCGCCGGACTTGCCACCGAGCAGGCTGCCCAGTGCGTTTGCGCCTCCCAGGCTGTCCAGTGCGGAGGTGCCGGACATCTGCTCCAGACCGGGAACCGATTTGGCCAACTGCGAATAATCGGTGCTGGTCAGCTTGTTCTTCGCCAGCCCGAGCAATGCGCCTGTTCCGCCAACGGCTTGTTCAGGGGTGACATTGAGCTGGGTGCCAAGGGTATTAAGCAGTCCTGCGACTTCAGGGGCCGCTGTGGCTTTCTGATTGCCACTCGTGGCATTGGAAACCGCATTTGCGGCGTCATTCAGATTGAAGGCAAACACCGGGCTTGCAGCCAGTGCCATCAACGTTACCAAAGCCATACCGCGTGCAGTTTTCATTGCGTCACCCTTATCAAACCTGAACCGCCCATGAGTGGGCGGTAAAGCAG
>NZ_LJQT01000211.1:0-175 GCF_001400515.1 Pseudomonas meliae
GTCGCACTCTGCGTCGTCAGCACCATCGCGATAAAAAAGCATCGTATGGCAGCATCAACAAGTAAGGCATGATGTTCTGCCGCACCGGAAATTTGCAACGCCAAGCGTTAAGAAGAGCATGCCAATGCAGAGTGATTGACACAAGAATCATACTCAAAATCGGACGCAGAGCGTC
>NZ_LJQT01000211.1:185-14946 GCF_001400515.1 Pseudomonas meliae
CGTCGCACGATAGTTGAGATTATCGTTACAGTTCTGAACGCTCTGCGTCCGACCTTGAATGGGCAGCGCAGGCGTGTACCGAAGAGAAACTAGCTCGCAGTATTGCTGTGCAGTTTGGTCATCAGTTGCGCTTCGGCCTGGGTCAGGCCGCAGGACTGGGTCAGCTCATCGATGCTGGCACCCATGCCGACCAGGCGTGCAGCCTGGGCAAAGGACAGCGTGGAGGGATCGCGCTGTTCCAGTGCAGTGAGCTTGTCCGGCAACGGCGCAACGATGGCACGCAGCTCGTGCAACGCTTCGCCCATGCGCACCGTGCCGTTCTGGTAGTTGTCCAGGCGTCTGGCCAACTCCTTGATCCGCTGATCACGCAAGGCAGCCGCCTCATCACGCTCGGCATCGAGCTTGCGCTGACGCCTGGTATGGGCCAGGAACATAAACAGGGTGACTACCCAGAGAATGCCCAGGAAGAAGACAGCTACCTCAAAGATCAATCAGATGTTCTCCAGTTCGGACCACTCTTCTTCGGACATCATTTTGTCCAGTTCAACCAGAATCAACAGTTCGCCGTTCTTGTTGCAAACGCCCTGAATGAATTTGGCCGACTCATCGTTACCCACGTTTGGCGCAGTTTCGACTTCAGACTGACGCAAGTAAACCACTTCAGCCACGCTATCGACCAGAATCCCGACCACTTGCTTGTCGGCTTCGATGATCACGATACGCGTATTGTCGCTGACTTCAACCGGAGCCAGACCAAAGCGCTGACGGGTATCGATCACGGTGACCACGTTACCGCGCAGGTTGATAATGCCCAGTACGTAGCTTGGCGCACCCGGGACCGGGGCGATTTCAGTGTAGCGCAGCACTTCCTGCACCTGCATCACGTTGATGCCATAGGACTCGTTGTCCAGGCGGAACGTAACCCATTGCAGGATAGGATCTTCGGAACCTTGTGCAGACGACTTATTCATAACCCCAACCCCTCACGTGTGTTCTTTGCAGGTGATGCCACTGGCATCGACCCATGATTATTTCGACTTGTTCAACTGCTTGACCGCGCCACTGGCTATCAGCTCGGCCAACTCTGCAACATCCAGCAACGCGCACATGTGCTCGATAACCGTGCCCGCCAGCCATGGGCGCTGACCTCCCTGCGTGCGCCATTTGATCTCATTCGGATCAAGACGCAACGAACGGCTGACTTGATGCACCGCCAGTCCCCACTCGTATCCCTGCACCGAAATCACGTACTGCAATCCCTGGCGAAAATCGTCGCGGTATCGATCAGGCATGATCCAGCGCGCGGTATCCAATACTTTCAGGTTGCCCGCCTGGCAAGGCAGGATCCCGAGAAACCAGTCCGGTTGACCGAACAGTGGCGTCAGCTCCTGCCCTGCCAGCGGGTAAATCGACCCCAGGCATACCAGCGGCACTGCCAGCGTCAGCCCGGCCACGTCGAACAACAGGCATTCGAACGGCTCGGCGGCCCATGCCGGGCGACCATCACTGGTAGGCGGCGGCGTCGGCGTGCGCTGGGTCACCAGTGTGCTCAACTCAGCGACCGGCTCGACCAGCTCAACGGTCGAAACTGCTTCTTCAACCTTCACCACTTCGGCAACAATCACCGGAGCGACTTCAATCACCGGCGCAGGCGCTTCAACCTTTACCGCTACAGCCACCGGAGCCGGCGCGGCCACCGCAACCGCCAGCGGTTTGATCTGCGCTTGCATCCGCGCATCAAAGGCTTGCTCTTCGAGCACAGCCGCCTGAAATTCATCGATGCTGCTGACAGGCTCTTCAAGCACTTCAGTCGCGTCGTACAGCAATGCGTCCAGATAGGACTGCAACGCCAGCTTGGGTCGTGTTGCTACTTCTACAGGGCGGTTCATACCGGGGCCCAACAAAAAATGGAGCATGTGCAACCTGATAGAGTTATCGGCCGCATTGAGGCATCACTTGAGCAAACTGTGTAGAAAGAATGGACGTTCACGTCAGGCCACCTGAGCATTGAGCTGCTCGGCGAGCATATGCTTGAGCAATGCCCGATAAGCAATCACACCGCGACTCTTACTGTCATTCTGCGACGGCGTCAGCCCCAGACGGCTCGCATCGCGCAGCCGCGTGTCGACCGGCACGTAGGCTTGCCAGACATGATCGGGAAAACTGTCGCGCAATAATTTCAATGTGCCCATCGACGCTTGGGTACGACGGTCGAACAAGGTCGGCACGATGGTGTAAGGCAACGGCACCTTGCGCGAACGGTTGATCATGGTCAGGGTATTGGCCATACGCTCCAGGCCTTTCACGGCCAAAAATTCAGTCTGTACCGGTATCGCCAACTGCTGGCTTGCCGCCAGCGCATTGACCATGAGAACGCCCAGCAGCGGCGGACTGTCGATCAGCGCATAGTCAAAATCCTGCCACAACTGCGCCAGACTTTTAGCGATCACCAGGCCCAGGCCGCTCTGGCCAGGGGATTGACGCTCCAGTGTGGCCAGCGCCGTGCTGGAGGGTATCAGCGAGATACGCTGGTCACTGGTCGGCAGCAGCAATTGGCCCGGAAGCCCCTCCGGAACAGCACCCTTGTGGAGAAACAGATCGAAGGCACTGTGTTCCAGTTCGTCCGGGTTATGCCCGAAATAGCTGGTCATGGAGCCGTGGGGGTCCAGATCGACCACGACCACACGCTTGCCCGCATCGGCCAGCAGGCCGGCCAGGGCGATGGTCGTGGTGGTCTTTCCGACTCCACCTTTCTGGTTGGCTACTGCCCAGACTCTCATTGATGTTTTTCCTTGCGTACAGCAACGACCATAGCGATACGATGTTAGGGGGCAGGTGACGGAGAATTGACGGCGTTCGCACGTACCGGCGGCTTTGCTGGCACCGGTGCAGTTTGTGTGCCAGCACGCCTCAGTGCAGCATCCAGTTGCACATTGGCCGACCCTGAACTGGTCAGGCTGCGACGCACATCCAGATTTCGCGAGATGACCAGCACTACGCGGCGGTTCTTGGCGCGTCCGGCGGCAGTGGTATTGGGCGCGATCGGTTGAAACTCACCGTAGCCCACAGAGGCCAGTCGCGCGGGATTGACACCGTCCATCGCCAGCATGCGCACAATGCTGGCAGATCGAGCCGAAGACAGTTCCCAGTTGGTCGGAAACTGCGCAGTGCTGATCGGCTGATCGTCAGTGAAGCCTTCAACGTGTATGGGATTGTCGAAGCGTTTGACGATTCCGGAAACCTTTTCAATGATCGTGAAAGCCTTGTCGCTGGGTATGGCGTCGCCGCTGACGAACAACAGGCTGGAGTTGAGTTCGATCTCGATCCATAACTCGTTGCCGCGCACCGTCATCTGATCGGACTTGATCAGGTCGCCGAACGCATCGCGAACATCCTGAGCGATGGTCTGCAGCGGATCATCAGAAGCCTGGCCAATTCCGGCATCGGTCTGTTCGCTGTCCTTGACCAGCGGCTCGGCGGGCTTTATCGAGACCGGGCGCTGCTCACCAATAGGGATCGGTTTCATAGTGCGCTCGGTATCGTTGAATACGCCAACCAGTGCCTGGGACAGAATCTTGTATTTGCCTTCATTGACCGAGGAAATCGAGTACATCACCACGAAAAAGGCGAACAGCAGGGTAATGAAGTCGGCATACGACACCAGCCAGCGCTCATGATTTTCGTGTTCTTCGGCCTGACGTCGGCGAGCCATGCGCTGTTACTCCATGAAGCCTTGCAGCTTGAGTTCGATGGAGCGCGGGTTTTCACCTTCGGCGATGGACAGCAAGCCTTCAAGCAGCATTTCGCGGTAACGCGACTGACGGTGGGCAATGCCTTTAAGCTTGTTGGCCACCGGCAACAGAATCAGGTTGGCCATTGCAACGCCATAAATGGTGGCAACAAAAGCCACCGCAATCCCACTGCCCAGTTGGCTCGGGTCGGCCAGGTTACCCATGACGTGAATCAGCCCCATTACCGCACCGATGATGCCCACGGTCGGCGCATAGCCGCCCATGCTTTCGAATACCTTAGCAGCCTGAATATCGCGGGTTTCCTGAGTGATGAAATCCACTTCAAGAATGCTCCGGATCGCTGCAGGCTCGGCGCCATCGACCAACAGTTGCAAGCCTTTGCGGGCATAACTGTCAGGTTCGGAATCGGCGACCGTTTCCAGACCGAGCAAGCCTTCCTTGCGGGCGGTCATGCTCCAGCCGATCACCCGGTCGACACCGCCGGGCAGATCGATACGAGGCGGGAAAATGATCCAGCGGATGATTTTCATGGCACGCATGAACGCGCTCATCGGTGACTGCAACAGCGACGCACCCAGTGTGCCGCCCAGTACAATCAAGGCTGCCGGGCCATTGAGCAACGCACCTAGGTGTCCGCCTTCAAGAAAGTTTCCGCCAATGATCGCGACAAACGCCAGGATCAGGCCGATAAGACTGAGCACATCCATCAGAGACAGGCCTCTACCAGGTGCCGACCTATGTCATCCAGACTGTAGATCGCATCTGCAAGCTCAGCCTTAACGATTGCCATCGGCATGCCGTAAATGACGCAGCTCGCTTCGTCCTGCGCCCATACGGTACTGCCCGCCTGCTTGAGCAGGCGCGCGCCCTCACGGCCATCGGCACCCATGCCGGTCAATACCACCGACAGCACCTTGTCACCGTAGGACTTGGCGGCAGAGCCAAAGGTGATATCTACACAAGGTTTGTAATTCAGGCGCTCGTCACCCGGCAGAATCTTCACCGTACCGCGCGCATCCACCATCATCTGCTTGCCGCCCGGTGCCAGCAACGCCAGACCAGGGCGCAGAACGTCGCCGTCCTCTGCTTCCTTGACGCTGATCTTGCACAGCTTGTCGAGACGCTCGGCAAAGGCCTTGGTGAAGGCCGCAGGCATGTGTTGAATCAGCACCAGCGGTGCCGGAAAGCTGGCTGGCAACTGGGTAAGTACCCGTTGCAACGCAACCGGGCCACCGGTTGAGGTGCCGATGGCCACCAGTTTGTATGCCTTGCGCTTGGGCGTGCCTGAGGTGGTCGGGTGTGCCGGAGCATGGTGAGCATGAGCCGCAGGGGCCGTGGCAGGCGCTGCAGTGCGCGTCGGCACGGCACGGGCTGGCGCGGTGGTGGGCGCAGGTGCACGGCTGGACGACGTCGGCGCTGCCGGTGCAGCCGCCGATGCAGCGCTGGCCGCACCAAACCCGCTTGAACGGCGGTTACTGCGCGAAATGCTGTTGATCTTCTCGCACAGCAGTTGTTTGACCTTCTGCGGGTTGCGGGAGATATCTTCGAAATTCTTGGGCAGGAAATCCACGGCACCGGCGTCCAGAGCATCCAGCGTCACGCGCGCACCTTCGTGCGTCAGCGACGAGAACATCAATACCGGGGTGGGGATACGCTGCATGATATGACGAACTGCCGTAATGCCATCCATCATCGGCATTTCGTAGTCCATGGTGATGACATCAGGTTTGAGCGCCAGCGCCTGCTCAATCGCTTCCTTGCCGTTGGTGGCGGTGCCAACCACTACAATGTTGGGGTCCGAAGAAAGAATTTCCGTAACACGGCGGCGGAAAAAACCGGAATCATCCACCACCAGGACCTTGACTGCCATAAACACTCCAATAGGTGTTGCAGGCAGCCAGGCTGCCCGCACCCCCGGGTTCAGATACGCCGTGCGGCGTAACGCTTGAGCATGCTGGGTACATCGAGAATCAAGGCGATGCGACCGTCACCGGTGATGGTGGCGCCCGACATGCCTGGCGTACCTTGCAGCATCTTGCCCAGCGGTTTGATAACCACTTCTTCCTGGCCGACCAGTTGATCGACAACGAAGCCGATGCGCTGGGTGCCGACCGTCAGGATCACGACGTGCCCTTCTCGCTGCTCTTCATGAGCCGCCGAACTGACCAGCCAGCGCTTGAGATAGAACAGCGGCAAGGCTTTGTCACGTACGATCACCACTTCCTGACCGTCAACCACGTTGGTAGTGGACAGGTTCAGGTGGAAGATTTCGTTGACGTTGACCAACGGGAAGGCAAAAGCCTGGTTGCCCAGCATCACCATCAGGGTCGGCATGATCGCCAGGGTCAACGGGACCTTGATGACAATCTTGGAACCCTGGCCCTTGGTCGAGTAGATGTTGATCGAGCCGTTGAGCTGGGAGATCTTGGTTTTAACCACGTCCATGCCCACACCGCGACCTGACACATCGGAAATCTCGGTCTTGGTCGAGAAGCCCGGTGCAAAGATCAGGTTGTAGCAATCGGTGTCGCTCAACCGATCGGCTGCATCCTTGTCCATGACACCACGTTTGACCGCAATCGAGCGCAACACGTTGGGGTCCATACCCTTGCCGTCATCGGAAATCGACAGCAGGATATGGTCGCCTTCCTGCTCTGCCGAAAGAATTACCTTGCCGCCGCGGGACTTGCCCGAGGCTTCGCGTTCTTCCGGCGTTTCGATACCGTGGTCGACCGCGTTGCGCACCAAGTGGACCAGCGGGTCGGCAAGCGCCTCTACGAGGTTCTTGTCGAGGTCGGTTTCTTCGCCGACCAGTTCCAGATTGATCTCTTTCTTGAGCTGGCGAGCCAGGTCACGTACCAGACGCGGGAAGCGACCAAAGACTTTCTTGATCGGCTGCATACGGGTCTTCATGACCGCGGTCTGCAGGTCGGCAGTGACCACATCCAGGTTGGAAACCGCCTTGGACATGGCTTCATCGCCGCTGTTGAGACCCAGACGCACCAGGCGGTTACGTACCAGCACCAGCTCGCCGACCATGTTCATGATCTCGTCCAGTCGGGCGGTATCCACACGAACCGTGGTTTCGGCTTCAGTCGCAACCGGCTTTTCACCAGTGGGTGCAGGAGCGCGTGCAGGTGCTGGAGCAGGCTTGGCGGGCTCGGCCTTTGCCGCAGGTGCAGGCGCCGCAGCAGGCTTGGCAGCCGGTGGCGGAGCAGCAGCTATGGCAGCTGCCGGAGCAGGTGCCTTGGCAACGACCGCATCAGGCTCGAACTTGCCTTTGCCATGCAGTTCGTCGAGCAGGTTTTCAAATTCGTGATCGGTAATTTCGTCCGATGCCGCTGCAGCAGAGGGTACCTTGGCAGCAACGGCCGCAGGTGCAGGTGCAGCAGCAGCCGTAGCGGCTATGGCACCGTCAAACGAGCCCTTGCCATGCAGTTGATCAAGCAAGGCTTCGAATTCGTCGTCGGTGATTTCATCGCCGGCAGGCGCTGCACCCTTGCTCTGTGCAGCAGGTGCCGGGGCTGGAGCGGCTACAGCATCGGCCGCAAACTTGCCCTTGCCATGCAACTGATCAAGCAGGGATTCAAATTCCTGATCGGTAATTTCATCGCCAGCTGGCGCAACCGCAGGTGCCGCTGATGGTGCCGCAGACACCGGACTGGTGCCGTGCAGCGAATCGAGCAGTTGCTCGAACTCATCATCGGTAATGTCATCGCTGGCCGCTTGCTCGGCAACCGGAGCCGGAGCCTCGGCTTCAACCACCGGCTCGGGCTCGGGCTCGGGCGCTGCGACTTCGTCGGCAGATTGTGGCTCGGCCAGTCGCGAAAGCGCAGCCAGCAGTTCTGGCGTCGCCGCAGTTACGTCAGTCCGTTCACGTACCTGACCGAACATGCTGTTGACGGTGTCCAGAGCTTCCAGGACCACATCCATCAGTTCGGAATCAACGCGACGCTCACCCTTGCGAAGGATGTCGAACACGTTTTCGGCGATGTGGCAGCACTCCACCAGCTCATGGAGCTGGAGGAAGCCGGCGCCCCCTTTTACAGTGTGAAAACCGCGAAAAATTGCATTGAGCAGATCAGCATCATCCGGTCGGCTTTCCAGCTCGACCAATTGCTCTGACAACTGCTCCAGAATTTCGCCGGCCTCTACCAGAAAATCCTGAAGGATTTCTTCATCGGCGCCGAAGCTCATGGGGTGCTCCCTAAAATTAACCGTCAACAGATCTTAGAAGCCGAGGCTCGATAGCAGATCGTCTACATCATCCTGTCCGGATACGACGTCTTCACGTTTATCGGCATGAATCTGCGGACCTTCACCCTTGGCGAGATGTTTTTTAGGATCTTTTTCAGCAAGGATGGATTCTTCGTCATGTTCGATGCCTGCGAAGCGATCGACATGGCTGGCCATGAGCACCAGTTTGAGCAGATTGCTCTCGACTTCCGTAACCAATTGCGTCACGCGCTTGATAACCTGCCCCGTAAGGTCCTGGTAATCCTGGGCAAGCAAAATATCGTTGAGATGCCCGGAAACCCTATCGGCCTCCTGCTCGGTGCGCGTCAGGAAACCATCGACCCGCTTGGCCAGCTCACGAAATTCTTCAGCACCGATTTCGCGGCGCATGAAACGCCCCCAGTCGTCACTCAATGCCTTGGCATCGGAGCTCAGACCGCTCATGAGCGGTGTGCTTTCCTCGACCAGGTCCATAGTGCGGTTGGCCGCATTCTCGGTCAGCCTCACCACATACGACAGGCGTTCGGTTGCGTCGGTGATCTGCGACACTTCCTCGGCTTGAGGCATGTGCGGATCAATATGAAAGTTGACGATTGCACTGTGCAGCTCACGAGTCAGCTTGCCCACTTCCTGATAAAGGCCGCGGTCGCGTGTCTGGTTGAGTTCATGGATCAGCTGCACAGCGTCACCGAAGCGGCCCTTTTCAAGGCTGGTGACGAGTTCCTGCGCGTGTCTCTTTAAGGTCGACTCAAAGTCGGCCATCGAATCATTGTTATCCATAGCGCCCTCGCGGCATGCATCAGCTATTGACGCGTTCAAAGATCTTTTCGATCTTCTCTTTAAGCGCTTGAGCCGTGAATGGCTTGACTACATAACCGTTCACCCCGGCCTGGGCAGCTTCAATGATCTGCTCACGCTTCGCTTCGGCAGTAACCATCAGTACAGGAAGGCTCTTGAGACGCTCGTCCGCACGGACCTGACGCAACAAGTCGATACCGGTCATGCCAGGCATGTTCCAGTCCGTCACCAGAAAGTCAAAGGCACCGCTCTGCAGCATCGGCAATGCGGTCAGACCGTCATCCGCTTCAGATGTGTTGGTAAATCCCAGATCACGCAACAGATTCTTGATGATCCGCCGCATCGTTGAGAAGTCATCAACGATGAGGATTTTCATGTTCTTGTCCAATTCGACCTCCAAGCAGTCTTTAACGCGTTCAGCACCTGAACACGCTGTTCACTCAATACTGGCACAGCACACCCCCAGCTATACGAAACGACGACGGGCTTGGCACAACGACAGTCAAGACTGCGACTAAAGCCCATCGAGACATTGCCCGACAGGCCCTTGCCTCGTCTATCCTGCTACCACGTAACGCTTTGCACAGCCGGCATGCAGACAACGCACGACAAACGTCGCGCACTGCCGTCAACGCGCTCGCCACTCCCCCAAACGCCCCCGCAAACGAGCTGCGCACTGGCTGTGTAACTGACTGACCCGAGATTCGCTGACCCCAAGAACCTCTCCGATTTCCTTGAGGTTCAGCTCTTCGTCGTAGTACAGCGCCAACACCAGACGCTCACGCTCTGGCAAATTGGCAATTGCATCGGCCAACGCTGCCTGGAAGCGCTCGTCTTCCAGGTCGCGCGACGGCTCAAGCGAACCGCTTGCGCCATCCTCATGCAGCCCTTCGTGATCGCCGTCCTGAAGCAGGTCGTCGAAACTGAAGAGGCGGCTGCCCAAGGTGTCATTCAAAATCCCGTAATAATCATCAAGACTCAACTGGAGTTCGGCCGCAACCTCGTGATCTTTAGCGTCACGGCCGGTTTTAGCTTCAATTGCACGAATTGCGTCACTGACCATTCGGGTATTGCGGTGCACTGAGCGTGGTGCCCAGTCGCCCTTGCGCACTTCATCCAGCATCGCACCACGAATGCGAATGCCGGCGTAGGTCTCGAAACTCGCACCTTTGGTTGAATCATATTTGGTGGAGACTTCAAGCAGACCGATCATGCCAGCCTGGATCAGATCCTCGACCTGCACGCTGGCCGGCAAGCGCGCCAGCAGATGATAAGCGATACGCTTGACCAATGGCGCATAACGCTCGATCAACTCGTATTGCGAATTACGGGAAGCCTTGCTGTACATCTGGTAGCCGCTCGCAGTCATTGCACAGGCCCTGCACTGGTCTGGTGAACGAGTCGCTCAACGAAGAACTCGAGATGACCCCGCGGGTTGGCTGGCAGCGGCCAGGTATCAACCTTCTGGGCAATGGCCTTGAACGCCAGCGCACATTTGGATCGCGGGAATGCTTCGTAGACGGCGCGCTGTTTCTGTACGGCCTTGCGCACGCACTCGTCGTACGGCACGGCACCTACATACTGCAGCGCGACATCAAGAAAACGGTCCGTCACTTTGGTGAGTTTGGCGAACAGGTTGCGCCCTTCCTGCGGGCTCTGCGCCATGTTGGCCAGCACCCGGAAGCGGTTCATGCCGTAGTCGCGGTTGAGCAGTTTGATCAGGGCGTAGGCATCGGTGATCGACGTGGGCTCGTCGCACACCACCAGCAACACTTCCTGAGCGGCGCGCACGAAGCTGACCACCGATTCGCCGATACCGGCAGCCGTGTCAATCACCAGCACATCAAGGTTGTCGCTAATCTCGCTGAACGCCTGGATCAGACCCGCATGCTGGGCCGGGGACAGATGCACCATGCTCTGGGTGCCAGAGGCGGCAGGCACGATACGCACCCCACCCGGCCCCTGCAACAGAACGTCGCGCAACTCGCAACGGCCCTCTATCACATCGGCAAGTGTACGTTTAGGCGTCAGCCCAAGCAGAACGTCGACATTGGCCAGACCCAGATCGGCGTCCAGCAGCATGACACGACGGCCAAGCTCGGCAAGGGCCAGTGAAAGATTCACTGACACGTTAGTCTTACCGACGCCACCTTTGCCACCGGTCACCGCGATAACCTGTACGGGATGCATGCTGCCCATGTTATTTCTTTACCTTGTCTTGCGTAGACCGAAACCACATCGAGGGCTGCACGTTCGCAAATGAACACCGCATGGCAGACCGTTGACGCAGGGACATTCCAATAATATCCATCACTTAACCCACTCTCTTGCCAGGGGTGTGATAGAGGTCAGCAAACATATCAGCCATCGCTTCCTCGCTCGGCTCATCCTGCATCTGCACACTCACCGCACGGCTCACCAGTTGATGACGACGCGGGGTGTGCAGGTCGTCAGGAATACGGGGTCCGTCCGTGAGGTAGGCCACAGGTAATTCATGACTGATCGCCAGGCTCAGGACTTCGCCAAGGCTGGCTGTTTCATCAAGCTTGGTCAGAATGCATCCGGCCAGGCCACAACGCTTGTAACTGTGATAAGCAGCGGTCAGCACCTGCTTTTGGCTGGTGGTCGCCAGTACCAGGTAGTTACGCGACTTGATGCCACGCCCTGCCAGACTTTCCAGTTGCATGCGCAGCGCGGGATCGCTGGCTTGCAGCCCGGCGGTATCGATCAACACCACGCGCTTGCGCAGCAGCGGCTCCAGCGCCTGGACCAGCGACTGGCCAGGATCGACATGGGTAACCGGCACGTTGAGGATGCGCCCAAGGGTCTTGAGCTGCTCCTGTGCGCCGATGCGGAAACTGTCCATGCTGACCAGAGCGATATTCTGCGGACCGTACTTCAACACGTAACGTGCCGCCAGCTTGGCCAGCGTGGTGGTCTTGCCCATGCCGGCAGGCCCGACCATGGCAATGACTCCACCCTCTTCTAGCGGCTCGATGTCCGGCACGGCAATCATGCGCGCCAAATGGGCCAGCAACATGCGCCAGGCCTGACGAGGCTCGTCAATCTCCGGGATCATCGACAGCAGATCGCGCGACAGCGGGCCGGACAAACCGACACGTTGCAGGCGGCGCCACAGATTGGCCTGCTGCGGACGACTGCCCTGCAGCTGGTTCCAGGCCAGGGAGCCAAGCTGGACTTCCAGCAGCTCGCGCAAGCCGTTCAATTCGGAGCGCATCGAATCATAGGCGCGCTGGCCGACAGCAGGCTCTGCGGGCGCAGGCGGCGTGTACGCGAATGGTCGTGGCGGCTCTTCGAGCGTCGGCTCGATGTGCGTATCGACAGCGCTGACCGGTTTGCCGGAAAACAGCTGAAGATTGATCGACGCGTCACTGTCGCTGCGGTTGTTAAATTCGGCCTGAGCAGAGACGATGCGCGACTGGGTCTTGCGCAGCTCGTCTTCGAGCTCCATGTTCGGCACACGCGGTGCCAGGGCGGACAGCTTGTAATCCAGAGCGGCAGTCAGCTCTACGCCACCGGCAATGCGCCGGTTACCGATGATGGCCGCCTCGGCGCCCAGCTCATCGCGAACCAGTTTCATGGCTTGACGCATATCGGCGGCGAAAAATCGCTTAACTTGCATGACTCACTACCTCAGCCGTTCGGCCCGACAGTCGCTACGATGGTTACTTGCTTGTTGTCCGGAATTTCCTGATACGCCAGAACATGCATGTTCGGTACAGCCAATCGTCCAAATCGTGACAGCATCGCCCGGACAGGCCCTGCTACCAGAAGAATTACCGGCAACCCTTGCATCTCCTGACGCTGGGCGGCCTCAATCAACGAACGCTGGAGCTTCTCAGCCATGCTTGGCTCAAGAAGAACGCCTTCTTCCTGACCCTGACCAGCCTTCTGCAAACTATTGAGCAATATCTGTTCCAACCTTGGTTCCAGAGTGATAACAGGCAGCTCCGGCTCAACACCTACAATGCTTTGGACGATTGCGCGGCTCAGACCCACTCGCACGGCAGCCACCAAAGCGGCGGTATCTTGACTCTTGCCGGCGTTGTTGGCGATAGCTTCTGCAATGCTGCGAATATCACGCACAGGTACATGCTCAGCCAGAAGCGCTTGCAGCACGTTGAGCAACGAGGACAGGGACAGCACACCAGGGACCAGCTCTTCAGCCAGTTTGGGCGAGCTTTTGGCCAGCAATTGCATCAACTGCTGGACTTCTTCGTGACCAATCAGTTCATGAGAGTGCTTGTAGAGAATCTGGTTCAAGTGGGTTGCCACCACAGTACTGGCATCCACCACGGTATAACCCAGCGACTGCGCCTGGCTGCGCTGGCTGATTTCGATCCAAACGGCCTCCAGACCAAACGCCGGGTCTCTGGCGGTGATGCCGTTCAGGGTGCCGAACACTTGACCGGGGTTGATCGCCAGCTCGCGATCCGGATAAATCTCGGCCTCGGCCAGAATCACGCCCATCAGCGTCAGACGGTAGGCGCTGGGTGCCAGATCAAGGTTGTCACGGATGTGTACGGTCGGCATCAGGAAGCCCAGCTCTTGCGACAGCTTCTTGCGCACGCCCTTGATACGCGCCAGCAGTTGACCACCCTGATTGCGGTCCACCAGCGGAATCAGGCGATAACCCACTTCCAGGCCGATGATGTCGATAGGGGTGACGTCATCCCAACCCAGCTCCTTGGCGTCCTGAACACGGGTCGGCGAAGGCAGCAGGTCCTGTTGGCGTTGCACTTCGGCCAGCGCCTCGACTTTCACCTGGTTCTCTTTCTTCCAGAGCAGATACGCACCACCCGCAGCCACCAGGCCGAGGCTGATGAAGGAGAAGTGCGGCATGCCCGGCACCAGCCCCATTACGATCATGATCGCAGCGGAAACTGCCAGTGCCTTGGGCGAGGCGAACATCTGACGATTGATCAGCTTGCCCATCTCTTCCGAACCGGAAGCGCGGGTCACCATGATCGCTGCGGCAGTGGACAAAAGCAGTGATGGCAATTGCGCCACCAAACCGTCACCGATGGTCAGCAGGGTATAAACGCGGCCTGCATCAGCGAACGTCATGTTGTGTTGCAGAATACCGACCAGCATGCCGCCGATCAGGTTGATGAACAGAATCAGCAAACCGGCAATTGCATCGCCGCGCACGAATTTGCTGGCACCGTCCATGGAACCGTAGAACTCGGCTTCCTGAGCGACTTCAGCACGGCGGCGCTTGGCTTCTGGCTGATCGATGAGACCGGCGTTGAGGTCGGCGTCGATTGCCATCTGTTTGCCTGGCATCGCGTCGAGGGTGAAACGCGCGCTGACCTCGGAAATACGGCCGGCACCTTTGGTGATTACTACGAAGTTGATGATCATCAGAATCGCGAACACCACGATACCGACAACATAGTTACCACCGATCACCACCTCACCGAAGGCCTGAATCACCTTGCCCGCAGCGGCGTGACCGTCCTGACCGTGAAGCATGACCACTCGCGTGGAAGCAACGTTCAGTGCCAGACGCAACAGCGTGGCGACCAGCAGAATGGTTGGAAACACCGAGAAGTCCAGCGGCCGCAGAGCGTAAACACACACCAGCAACACGACGATGGACAGTGCAATGTTGAACGTGAAGAACACGTCCAGCAGGAACGGCGGCATAGGCAACATCATCATTGCCATCATGACCAGCAACAACAGCGGAACGCCCAACTGACCACGGCCCAGGCCAGTGATATTGCTGCGTGCGCTACTGAATATCTGAGAACGATCCACTGATTGTTTACCTGCGCACTAGATCAAAACATTGACGCCGATGGCGACCTGTATCGACCCTGTTGCAAAAAGCTGTCCAACTTTTACAAAGCCAGTGCTGGTAAGGCTTTAGAGACAGAAGTAATGTGAAACCGGCATACCTTGCGCAGTCAGAAAATCTTCAAGAGTGGACGCAGAGCGTCCGGAACGGC
>NZ_LJQT01000300.1:0-18847 GCF_001400515.1 Pseudomonas meliae
CTTGATCGGAGAATCCCTAGGACAGGCCTGTTTGAAAACAATACGGCGACCGATGCCTTGCAGATGAGTGTAAAAGGCATCGGTTGCCGACATATTCTCCACCCTTATTCCTGCATGTGCTCCCGCATGGAATAATGGCGCTATGACATGTGAACCACCCACCGCTATCGCGGTCAATGACGTGTACCAATACGTTGGCATGGACTGTACAAAAAAAAACGCTTCACACTGCCATTAACGAGGTATCTTTTCGTGCTTCGCGTTCTCACCCCTTACCTCTGCAGCAATGGCGTCGATGAGCACTGTGCATCCTACTGAACACTCTCCTGGCCTGATCATTTGCGAGCATTGCGACTCGCTGTACGAAGCGCAACCGCTGAAGCCCGGTGAAGCAGCGTTCTGCCTGCGTTGCGAGGCACTGCTCGGGCGCGGCCACCGAATGACCATTGAGCAGTTACTGGCACTGACCGTCGCTGCGGCCATGCTTTTTGTATTCGCCAACCTGTTTCCCGTGATCAGCATCAGCATGAAGGGCCTGACCAACGAGGTCACGCTCTGGCAATCGGTTGAAGCCCTTGCCCAAGGGCGAATCACGATCATTGCGCTGGTCGCCGGCCTTTCGATTATCTTTGCGCCGCTTTTGCAGATCGCCTTGCTGTTCTGGGTGTTAGTACATGCGCACAAAGGCATCATCGCGCCCGGCTTCAGGGCCTGCATGCGCGCCCTGGAACACCTGCGGCCGTGGAGCATGCTCGAAGTGTGCATGCTCGGTATTCTGGTGGCGATCATCAAGCTGTCAGGAATGCTCGACGTGCATCCCGGCGTCGGGCTGTGGGCCATGGCCATGCTGATGGTGCTGATTCTGCTGATCGCCAACAAGGACATCCGCAGGTTGTGGGATGAACTGGGAGTGCCGCCGCAATGAACGGCATTCCCTTCGCCCATGAACACAAGCTCTGCCTGTGCCATACCTGCGGTTACGCCTGCCAGGAGGGCGCTACGCGTTGCCCGCGCTGCGACTCACCGGTACACAGACGCAAGCCCAACAGTATCAGCCGCACCTGGGCTTATCTGATTGCCGCACTGATCTTCTATATCCCGGCCAATGTGCTGCCGGTGATGTACACCAACCTGCTGGGCAACCGCAGTGAAAGCACCATCATGAGCGGCGTACTGGAGTTTTTTGAAAGCGGCTCTTGGGACATTGCCATCCTGATCTTTGTCGCCAGCGTTCTGGTGCCCTGTATCAAATTTCTGGTGCTGGGCATGCTGCTGATCACGTGTCAGCACAGCAGCACCTGGGCGATGCGCGAGCGCGCACGTCTTTACCGTTTCATCGAGCTGATCGGCTACTGGTCGATGCTCGATGTGCTGGTTGTGGCCCTTGTGGCGTCTCTGGTTCAGTTTCGCGAGCTCAGCACCATCGAGCCGCGGATCGGTATTCTGTTTTTTGGCTTGGTAGTGGTGATGACGATGTTCGCCGCCATGAGTTTCGATCCCCGGCTTATCTGGGACGCAGAGGTTGAAGATGTCTGACAATACCCTCCCCCCGTCTGCTTCAGTGCCACGCCCTGAAGTCAAACGTCGTCGCCTGCGCGTATCGCTGATCTGGCTGGTGCCGATCGTTGCAGCGATCATTGGCGTATCCATGGCTTTGCATGACTGGATGAACATCGGCCCGAAAATCACCGTGAGCTTCCTGACCGCAGAAGGCCTTGAGGCCAACAAGACCCAGGTCAAATACAAAAACGTGATCATCGGCATGGTTACCGTTATCACCCTTAGTGAAGACCGTACCCATGTACTGGCCAGCATCGACCTGAACACCAGCGCCGCGCCGTTCACGAGAATCGACAGCCAGTTCTGGGTGGTGCGACCGCGCATCGGCGCGCACGGCGTATCGGGCGTCGACACGTTGCTGTCAGGCGCCTTCATTGGCGCCGACGCGGGCAGCTCCGAAGAGACTAAAACCAGCTTTACCGGTCTGGAAACACCGCCACCGGTCACTTTTGGTGAAAAAGGCAAGCGCTTCAAACTGCATACCGACGACCTCGGCTCTCTGGACATTGGCTCACCGATCTACTATCGACGCATTCAGGTCGGTCAGGTGGTTGGCTACGAGTTGTCCAAGGATGGTCACGGGGTCGATATTCAGATCTTCATCAACGCACCAAATGATCAGTACATCACCACCGACACCCGTTTCTGGAATGCCAGCGGGGTCGACATCACGGTTGGCGCGTCAGGGGTGAAGGTCAATACCCAGTCGCTGACCTCGATCATCTCCGGCGGCATTGCCTTCCGCGAGCCCAACTGGAGCCCGGACTCGAAACTCGCCGACGAGAACGCCGAATTCAAGATATTCGATGATCAGGCCACCGCGCTGGCTCCGCCCGACGGCGAACCGCGCTATATCCGCATGCGCTTCAATCAGTCGCTTCGCGGGTTGACGGTCAACGCAGCGGTAGACTTTCTGGGCGTCAATATCGGCAAGGTGGTGTCGGTCGATCTGGATTACGACCCGGCGACCAAGACCTTCCCAGGTATCGTGGGTGCAGTGATTTATCCCAAGCGCCTGGGTGCGGCCGAGTCGAAACTGCAGGAACTCGGCGGCAAGGGCGATGAAGAGGAACAATCCGCCAGAGTGCTGGGAGCGTTTGTCGCCAACGGCCTTCGCGCTCAAGTGCGCAACGGCAACCTGTTGACCGGCCAGTTGTACATCGCCATGGAATTCGATCCCAAGGCACCGAAAGTGGCATTCAATGCCAAGGCCCGTCCGCTGGAAATCCCGACCGTACCGGGCAGCTTCGACAAGTTGCAGGAGCAATTGCAGGCGTTCGTCGAGAAGCTCAGCAAACTGCCGATCGACGAGCTGGCGAAGAATCTGAATGGCAGCCTGAGCGAGCTGCAGAAAACCCTCAAACAGGTGAACAGCAGTGTGCTGCCGCAGATGCGTGGCACCTTGCAGCAGGCTGAAAAAACGCTGGGCACCGCCAACGATTCATTCGCTGAAGATTCGCCTGCGCGTCAACAATTGGGCCAGGCGCTGGATGAAGTGCAGCGCACCGCTCGTTCGGTACGGGTGCTGACTGACTTCCTCAGCCGCCATCCAGAATCGCTGATTCGCGGTCGCACGGGCGATGCAGCCCCACGCTCGTTCAACGCCCCGTCCTCATCCCGAGCCATTGATCTGGAGCCAAAACAATGACCTTGCGCCTGAAACTGGCGTTACTTGCCGCAGCCCTGGGCCTGGGTGCCTGCACATCGACGCAGACCCACTATTACACCCTGATTGCGCCCATGGGCGCGGCCAGCAGCGTAGCGGCCAGACCCATGCCGTTTCAGTTCGAGATGCTGCCGGTCTTGATGCCGGTTCAGGTTGACCAGCCGCCACTGGTGGTTCGCCAGGGCAACGGCAGCCTTGCGATTCTGGACACCGAACGCTGGGGCTCGCCACTGGGCGACGAGTTTCACGATGCGCTGACGCCGCAACTTGAACGTCATTTCGGCAGCCGCGACATGGCCGGTCTGCCGAAAAACAGCGATCAACCGGTGCTTTCGGTCCGTACAGATGTACGCCGCTTCGAGTCGATGCCTGGCAATTATGCGTTGATCGATGTGGTCTGGACGCTCGGGCTTCGCGATGCAGGCGCCACCGCCGGCAGCAAGCGGCAGAGTCTGACGTGCAGCAGCGTGATTCGCGAACAGGCCGGGGAAGGCATGGAAAATCTCATCATCGCCCATCAGAAGGCCGTGTCCCGGTTAGCTGACAAGATCGCCGCAACTGCCGCCAGCTGGACCGCACAGCCCGCCTCTCACTGCCTGTAAGCCTATCGGGAGNNGGGAGGTCCATTAAAGACCTCCCGGTTTCAGGCAACATGGCTGCAGAAAGCCTTGCAAAACCGCCGTTTAAAAGCGTTCAAGTCCGTACAAAAATGTATCACCCTGTTTAATTCCTACGTACACTCTACCGCCTGTCTGGCACGTTAGTACCTGATCGGCCCGAATGCTCAGTTTTCCGGGTCTGTTGGAGTGCCTTATCGATCAGTGCCAGTAACGCTTGTTAACCCTGATGTGTGGCAACAAGCCTTTGGCTTGCAGCGGACAGTCTATCGAGGACAAACGGATGACAGGGATCGGAGCACGGCTGAAAAAGGAACGTCTGCGCCTCAAACTTTCGCAAAGCGCACTGGGCGCGATAGGTGGCGTGGAAACCAACGCTCAGGGCAACTACGAAAACGGTGTTCGCTCGCCTCGGGCAGACTACCTTTCCAGCGTCTCGAATGCGGGCGTGGATGTGGCCTACGTGGTGACCGGTCTCAGCTCACCCGCCGTCACGATTTCGAATAGCCAGGCCTGCGCTCCTCTCAACCGCGTTGTTGCTCGCCTGCACGGCAACCTGCACGACGTGACTCAGAACCTGTACCACGTGACCCGCTTGATTGAATCAAATGCAGGCGAAAGCAACGTCGACAGCGACCAGCTGGAAAACATCAAGAACGACGCAGAAGCCATTACGGTTGCGACCGTTCGGCTGATCTACATGACCTCGAAGTTGAAGTGACGCAGAGCATGTAGTGTGCCGCCAAGGCGGCTCATTGCGCCGCAAACGCCTTGTCCCTGAGTTTTTCCATGACCAGCGCTATGAATGCCGACACCGCAGGCGGCAGATGTTGCCGACTGGGATAAAGCACATGCAGACCATGACTGGTGCGCTGGTACTGCGTCAGTACCGGCACCAGTCTGCCATCGCGCAAATCCGAGCGGATGAGCGTCGCGGGCAATAGCGCAATACCAAGCCCTGCCAGGGTCGCTTTACGCAATGCCTGCGCGGTGTTGGCATTGAATCGGCTGGCCATCTGTGCACCTCATGCATCTTCGCGTCCGGCCCGAGCAACCGCCAGACAGTGCTCCCGCCGGGATGCGCCGTGCTGACGCAGTAATGCCCGTGCAGGCTCTGCAGCGAGTCCGGCATGCCGTGAGCGGCGATATACGCCGGGCTGGCGACCATAGTGTCATGCCCCTCTTCGATCAATTGACGCCCTACGTAGCCCGAATCCTGCAAAGGGCCGCCGCGAAACGCGATGTCCAGCCGGTCAGCGATCAGGTCGGCGCGCTCATCGCTGAGCACGAACTCCAGCTGAACCAGAGGATATTCGGCAAGAAAATCAGCCACCCACTCCATCGAAAAGAAATCGAAGAAATCCGCCATTGCGGCGATGCGCAGCCGACCGCCAGGTTCTTCTCGATGTGAAACAAGTTGCTCTGCGGCATCCATCAAACCATCGACAGCGCCCACACAGCGTTCGTGGAAGTCTTCACCTGCCTGGGTGAGGACCAGCTTGCGTGTCGACCGATGCAACAATCGAGTGCCCAGCTGTATTTCCAATTGCTGAACCCTGCGGCTGACCGTATTTGAAGGCATGCCCAGATGCCTTGCCGCCTGCGCAAAGCTGCCGCTGCGCACGACCTGCACAAACAGGGCGACATCGTTGAGGTCAAGCGCCACGGGGTTTATTCCTTCCATTTATGGATGAGTCCAAACCAACTATACCGACTAATCAAGCAATCCACAGAGGCTTATTCTTTGTGCTCAGGCATCAAGGCCTAGAGGACAACGCTATGAACACTATCGTCAGCATTCAGCCACGCGCCATCACCCATCGCACCAGCGGCAAAAGCCGAGGGCCTATCACTCGCCTGATGAGCCCTGGCGATCTGGGTCAGTTATTGAAGCCTTTCGTATTTCTTGATCAATTCGGCTTCAAACCCGAGCCGGGAAAAAAAGGCTTCGGCATGCATCCACACTCAGGAATTGCAACGCTGACCTATATGATCGAAGGCGAAATGGCCTACGAAGACACCACCGGTAAATCAGGCATATTGCCCAACGGTGGTGTGGAATGGATGAGCGCGGGCAATGGCGTATGGCATGACGCCCAGCCGGTAAGCGATGCGCCGATTACAGGCTTTCAGCTATGGATAGCCCTGCCCGCAGCGCAAGAGAATGGCCCTGCACACAGCGTTTATCTGGCGGCGTCGCAGGTTGCGCGGCAAGGCCCGGCACAGGTGCTGCTGGGGCGTTACGGTGCAGCACAAAGCAGCATACCTGCACCACAGGGCATGAATTATCTGGCCGTAAAACTGAAAGACGGCGAGCACTGGCGCTACACGCCGCCCGCAGGTCATAGCGTCGCCTGGCTGGCGATCAACGCCGGACACCTCGACGCAGGCGGCCCGATCAGCGCTGGCGAACTGGCTATTTTCGAGGAATCGGATCGCCCTATCGACTTCGTCGCAAAAGGCGATACCCATTTCGTGCTGGGGTCGGCAGTCAAGCATCCGCATGATCTGGTCACCGGCTACTATTCGGTGCACACCAGTAAGGCCGCGCTTAATCAGGGCGAACTGGAAATAGAGCGAATCGGCGCAGTGCTGCGCGAGCAAGGCAGGCTCTGATTGAGCAGCTGCCTCCTGTTCGAAAACCGGCTACGTACTCATCTGGACAGCGGCGCACTGGAACCGATACTTGAGCCCAGGTGGCAGCGCCTCACCTGGCCGTATCTGTACTATCCAGAACGCCGCTACCTGCCCTCGCCGCTCAGGGCTTTTATCGACTAGCCCATAGCAGCAATCGGGCGCACGCCATGGCGCGCCGGTGCTGCCATGGCGAACAACTCATCAACGCGTCTGACCTCCTCCGCACTTGGCTTGATCGCAATGGCGCACGCGACAAAAATGCCCGCATTGAAGATCAGGCCGATGATGCCGCTGGTCAACGAACCCAGTGCCGGAATGTCGTCGGGGTAAATTGTGGTCAGCACAATCGCGATCACAATACCGACCAGCATGCCGGCAATCGCGCCTTGCTTGTTGCCACGACGGCTGAAGACGCCGAAGAACAGCGGCACGGCCAGCTGGATGATGCCCTGATAGGAAATCTGTGCCAGCAGTTGCAGGCGCGCGTAATCGAAGGTCAGGTACGCCAACAGCGACGCCGCCGCGATGAAAACCACCATGCCCACCTTGGCGAGAACAGTCTTCTCGCGATCACTGCGCGGCTTGCTCCAGGTCGCCAGATCGTTGGCAAACTGTGTACCGCACACCTGAACGCAGCCGTCGACATGGCCGATGCTGGCCGCCAGGACAATCATGATTGCCAGCCCCAGCAACCACGGCCCGCCGATATCGAACAGTGACAGGAACCAGCCATGCTGCGGATGCGCGGCCACGTTGGGGTCCTGACTGATTGCCGCGGCGAACAGCATCAGAATGCCGTAGAAGCCACCCACCAGCATGATGGTCAGGAGTGTGCCCTTCTTCACCGAACGCACACCGCTGGCGGTATAGATACGCTGAAAGCTCATGGGCCAGCACATTGAGCCGATCACCCCGGTAAAGATCAGGCTGAACATGTACATCGGGCCGTAAGTGCTGCCTGCGCCGCCGGGGATCACCAGCATGCTGGCGGGCAGTTGCGACAGGTTGGCGAACGACGCCTGAGCACCGAACAGCAGGAAAATGCACAGCGCGGCACACAGCACGTAGGCAATCAGCCCCTGATACATGTCGGTCATGATCAGACCGCGCATGCCCATGCTCACCGTCCAGTACTGCCGAATCAGAATCACCACCACCCCGACCAGCAGGCAAGTCGTCACGCCCCAACGGCCGAAACTGGCGAACTGAAAAAGAGTCGCGAGGGCCTGAATGCCCATCACCACCCAGGGGAATACCGAGATGATGCCAATGATCGAAGCAATGCGTTTGACCACCGGGCTATTGAAGCGCATGCCCAGCAGATCCGGCTGGGTGGTCAGGTTGAAACGCTTGCCCCAGGTCCAGGCACGATTGGCCATTAGGTACATGGCGGTCACGCCGAGCGTGGCATAGACCATGCCGTAAAAGCCCAGCGCGCCACCGACAGACAGTGCAAAGAACGCAGTAAACGTTGCACCCGGCCACCACGAGTTGGTGTAGCACATGGCGATGAACCAGGGACCGTAGGAGCGACCGCCCACCGCGTAGTCGGAAAAGCTCTCGCTCTTGCGATTGGTCGCGTACAACACGGCGATCATGCCCGCCAGGAACACGCCGATTAGGCCGAAGGTGATGTAAAGGTCCGAAACCATAGTCGTGCTGATCATTGCCCGTCCCCCTCTTGTGGAATTTCACCCAGCAGAGACTCGACCACGTACAGCATCCACAGGCCCAGCCCCATGAGCACGGCGATCAGAAACCAGTAGAAGATCGGCAGTGGCACACCGAGCACCAGCGCGGTGCTGCCACTGACCTTGAGGTAGAACGGTGGAAACAGCGCCATCATCAACAGCGCGAAGAAGTACAGGCCAAACACCAGATTTTTCAGGCGGCCGGGATTTTCAGAAGACGGAACGTTACTCATGGAGTGCTCCTTGAATTTCAGGATCTGGCTATGGATAAGTGATCGGATAAAACTCAAGCAGGAAAAGGAACACGCGGTCACCCGCTACTTTTTTATTATTGGAGTGCTTGTTACAGGTATGCCTGGAGAGGACGGGTCATGCCTGTCGCAACCAGGTTTCCCATTGCGAATCATTGATGATGCTGCGCGCGCGCATGTGCTTCCAGGTGCCGTACTTGTAAAAGTCGAAGTCGAGTTGCGACACGGCGTGCTGGACCATTGCCCAGGTTGACCATTTGATATCTGCCAACGCCTTGTTCAGCTTGATCCGCGCTACGGTTTGCGCGCTGACCTGACCGAAGTAGTCCTCGATCAGCGCCAGCTCCATCTCGTCACTGAAAAACATCTCGCCGAACCACAGCGCCAGTTCGTAATGGCGATCGTTATTGGAGGCGTACTCGAAATCCACCAGACGAATCTGACGCTCCGCGTTGAGCATGAAGTTGCCTGCCAGCGTGTCATTCATGCACGGTGCCAGATCAATTCCGGAAGCTTACAGGGCAGCTTTTGCGCGCTGATATTGCAGGCACAACCAGTCGTCATCCTGAGGCTTGATGCCCTTGAGCTCCGCCACCTGGTTCTGGTGCTCGGCAATCATATCGAACACGGTCTTGGTCTGTTTCAGCAACGGCTGATCGTTGAACGCCTTGAGCCCGTGCAGAGCGCCGTGGCGTATGTCGCGCTGCAGGAAGTCATGATTGGAGGATGCCCGCCAGCCCTCCATGAACTCGAACACTTCGACACCGAACGCTTCAAGAAACGCAAACACCGGCGCACCGTAGCCGGTTTGCGCCGCTTTCACACTGGCCTCGTGGGCCGTGTGGCGGTCAATGAACATTTCTGTGCCGGCGCCCGGCACCTTGAAGAAGTACGCCGTGTCGGCCCCCTCGACCTCGACCCGCCAATTAGTGTTGGAGATACCGCCGCTGACCGGCTCGTAGCCGACGCGCCGCCCCTGCCAACTGTCGATACTGCGCACCGCAGCTTCCAGTTGTCGTTCCTGGGTACTGACAGACTGCCCTAACGTTTTCATGCTCTACCCTCCTGAACCTGACGCATCCAGCCTTCCAGGCGCGGGTCCTGAACACACTGCCGGCAACGCAGCAGCGTCCATTGACCGACCTTGGAAAACTCCAGTGGCCGCACGGACGTCGTACCTGCCCAAAGCCCCCACAATGTCCAGTACCAGTCGTTGATCAGCGCATACAAGCGGCAGACGGCATAGTCGACTTCCAGACACTGCCCCGCCCATGCGCTGATCCCTTCGCGCCACTGGCTTTCAAACGAATAAAGCTCGTTGAGGGTAATCGCAACGTCGTACCAGGGGTCCATGCAGCCGCCGTAGTCGAAATCCACCAGGCGCAACCGGCCTTCGCTTGACACCATCACATTGCTGGCAACGCCGTCGCCGTGCAGCGGCACCGCCTGCACAGAGCGGGTCTGCAATGCCTGCCAGACCATGTCAACACAGCGGTCAATCCATTGGTGTTCTGCGGGCAGTGCAACGTTGTCACGTTCGCAGAGTGTGCGAAGGCGCTCGATATCCATCATCGGCGAGCGCACAACATCAGGCACAGGCCCGACATGCACCAGCCGCTTCAGCGCCCACAGCGCCTGAAGGTGGCCCGGCGCGAGCAAGTCATCGAGCCGGGCAGCACGCCAGTCCAGACCCAGATCCTCGAAAATCAGCACACCGCAGGCCGTGTCTGCGCCAAGCAAGCGCGGTGCCGCGCCGCTACGGCCTGCGCATTCACTGGCCTGCGCTGCCTTTTCGAAATCAATCAGTTGCGCCATATCGGTATGCAGCACCTTGGCGTAAACAGCGCCCTGTGCACCGGCAACTCGAAAACCCGTCCATTCGGTCGACAGCCTGGAGGGCGATGCCACGCCCTGCGTAACGACCTCGGTGTGCGCGTTCGCATCCAGCCCGCAGTTTGCCAATGCGCCGAGCAGGCGTGTGGTCAGGTCGTCAGCATATGACATGGTCAGTCCTCAACGAAACGAAGCGGATGAGGTGCAAGCCCGATACAACAGCCCGGTCAGCATGCGCAAACCGTTGCGCATGTCCTGATCGTTGGTGTATTCGGCCTCGTTATGGGAAACGCCATTGCTGCTGGGGATGAACAGCAGGCACACCGGGTAATGGCGGTTCATGCTGATCGCGTCATGACCGGCGACCGTCATGCTGTCGGCGGTCGACAGGCCCAGCTCGCCGCCTACTGCGTGCGCCAGTTCCGCAAACCCTTCATGCAGCCTGGCGGGCGGGCGCAGTACGCTGCTTTCCACCTCAAACCCGGTCATGGTCCTGTCGGCGATGGTGTGCAACGTTGCGTCCAGGCGTTCACCTGCCGCGCTCAGCAGACCGACATCGCGGGAGCGGTACTCGATCAGCAGGGAGACCCGGGAAGGCACGACATTGGGTGAATTGGGGTACACCTCGATACGTCCTACCGAGCTGTGCATCTGCAAGCCATGTTGCCCGGCTTCGTCGCGCACCGCCGTGATGGTGTGTGCGGCAGCCAGCAATGCGTCACGGCGTNNNNGGGCGGCCATGGGCGTAGGGCCGGTATGATTCTGCTCGCCATCGAAACGCACCCGCCGTTTCAACGCGGCCCAGGTTTCCCGGACCACGCCGATTGCCGTCTGGCTGCTTTCCAGGCCAGTGCCTTGTTCGACATGAATTTCGACGTATCCGGCAATGTTCAAATCAACCTGATCATTACCCAGATAACCTATGGCTTGCAGCGCATCCTTCAAACGGATGCCATCGCCATCGCGGCTTTCCCAGGCATTTTCCAGGGCCAGTGCCCCGGTAAATACACCGCTGCCGATCAGGCTCGGCTGAAAGCGGGCGCCCTCCTCGTTGGTCCAGTTGACGACGGCCAGATTGCAGGCAGGTATTTCACCGCGATCACGCAGTTGCCGCGCCAGACTGGAGACCGCCACGGCAGCGGCAAGCACGCCGTATACACCGTCGAAACGACCCGCGCTCGGCTGGCTGTCCAGATGTGAACCGCACAGCAGATAAGGCGCCTGGGGATCAAACGTCATGAGGCCGAACAGGTTGCCGATCGCATCGACACGCACTTCAAAGCCGTGCTCTTTCAGCCAGTCCCGAAACAGGTCGCGCACCCGACCGTCTTCAGCCGATGCCGCCAGCCGGTGCAAGCCACCCGCCGGTGTTGCACCAATGGCCGAGCTTTGCTGAAACAGCGCTTCAAATGCCGCCAGATCAGCTGCACCTGGCTCCATCAATTCAGGGATAGAGGGTGTCGACATGATCTTTCTCCAGGCGTGTCACAAACTCGTCGGATAACGCGCGATTGGTGACCAGGGTGGTTATCGCGGCGAACGGAAGAGTATTGATAAAGGTGCGATGACCGAACTTGCCATCATCAGCCAGCACAACACTGCACGCGCAGTGCCTGACCAGCGTCCTGCGCAACATGGCTTCCGGCTCCTGGTAATCCATCAGCCCCAGGTCCAGATCAATGCCGCCGATACCCATGAAGGCGATGTCGTAATGAAACTGCCGGGCGAACTCCAGCGTGTGCGGCCCGATCAAGGCGTTGTCGGTACGCCGCACATCGCCGGGCGCAACCAGCACCTGATTGTCGCTTTGGTGCGATATCAACTGGGCGAGGTCCAGCGAATTGGTGATGATCTTCAACTGGCTGAACCGCGTCAGTTGCTGGGCCAGCGCCAGCGTCGAAGTACCGGTGTCGAGGAAGATCGCCATGCCTTCGCTGACCAGTTGCGCAGCGCGGGCAGCAATACCTGCCTTGGCGCGGGGCTTGAGCCTGCTGCGTTCCTGCAAAGGCAGTTCTTCGCTGGATCTGGGCAGAATCGCGCCACCGTGAATTCGCCTTAATCGGCCCTCTTCTTCCAGATACTTGAAGTCGCGGCGAATGGTCTCTTCGGACACGAACAGCAATTGTGCAAGGTCCGACGCCTTGACACGCTGCTGTTGGGCGAGCAGGCGCATGATTTCGTCCAGGCGCGGCTGATTGAGCATGGGGGTGGCATTCCGTTGCAAAGTAAGAACTCCAGTGTCCGGGCCCGTTGGCCGTTGATCCGCAAGCAAGAGGGACATGGCTACTGCCCCAAAATCGGTGGCAAGTGTTGATCCCATGGCGCGATGGCTTCCACAGCGGCACAGAACTGCAGCACCTGAGCGTCGGCAAAGCGTGGCCCGACCACTTGCAGACCAATGGGCAGCCCGCCGGAACTCCACCCGCAGGGCAGGTTGGCCGCCGGGTTGCCGGTAATGTTGAAAGGGTAAGTAAATGGCGTCCAGCGCGCCCACGGCAAAGCGCCGTCCTGCCCGGCATAACCGGCCGGTGCCACGTCGTCGGCAGCAAACGGCAGAATCGGCAACGTGGGCATGATCAGCAAATCGTAATCTTCAAACAGCGCATGGACCTGATTGGCAAACGCAGCGCGCTGTTGGAGTGCCTGCAAGTAATCACTCAGGCTGTACTGGGCAGAACGCCTGATCAGATCGGCAAAGCCAGGGTCAAGCTGGTCCAGTTGCTGCGCAAGCGCTTTGCCATAAGCAATACCGCGCCCGGCAACCCACAGCGTTTCGAACGTCGCCAGCGGGTCCTGCCAGTTCGGTTTGAGCGTGCTGACCGTGACGGGCAGCGACCTGGAGATGTTGCCTACGGCGGCTTCGACCGCTGAGGCGATTTGCGCGTCGACCGGTGTGTCAAAAAGCGTCGGGCAGAAGCCGATACGCAACGGACTCAACGGTTGGTCACACCGTGCCAGAAAGGACTCGTCAGGGGCTGGCAGCGCCTGGTGATCCAGCGGATCCGACCCCGACAGGATATCGAACAGCAACGCGCTATCACGCACGGTTCGGGTAATCGGTCCGGCATGACTGAGCATCTCGGTGGCTGACCAGGGCCAGGTCGGAATGCGTCCCAGAGTGCCTTTGAGGGCGAACGCACCACAGAACGAGCCAGGTATGCGCACCGAGCCGCCACCATCGGAGCCCAGTGCGGCCGGCACCATGCGCGCCGCCACCGCAATCGCCGAGCCGGAACTGGAGCCACCACTGGTCAGTGCCGGGTCCCAGGGGTTACGCCCGTTGCCGAACACCCGTGACGTACTTGCGCCGGTCCAGCCGAATTCGGTCGTCGCTGTCTTGCCCAGAATGATCGCACCAGCATTCTTGAGGCGGCGAATGATCGGTGCATCCTGGACCGGCACCGAGTCCAGAGCAGTCAACGAGCCACGCGTGGTGCGCAGTCCCGCTGTCGAAAAGAGGTCCTTGATGCCAAAGGGTATGCCGTGCAGCGGACCTCTTACCTGACCACGCTGCAGTTCGGCAGTCATCGTCCAGGCCTGTTCGAGCGCGACATCGGCGTATACGTCACCAAACGCATTGAGTGTGGAATTGTGGGTTTCAATCGTTGCCAGACATAACTCAGTCAAGCGTATCGGCGTCATGCAGCCTTTGCGGACAAGCGCGGCAGCTTCAATCACGGTAGGCATGGACGATGGCTGTGGCTCAATCAATGTAGATACCTCTTTCATCAGTGAGATACTTCTGCGCAATGCCCAGTGCCGACGACTGTCGGCGCATTACATTCAGCAGGGGCTGGCGCGTCAAGTGGGTTTTGTTGGATATATTGAATTTGTGGTTTTAAATTTTGTAACAGCACCGTCACGGTGCCAAAAAAAGCTCAAAACCCTGCGTCGCCCAATTGCGGTGCGCAGTTAAAACGGCGGGAAGAGGCAGGAGAAAGAAAGAAGGAGGCGATGGGCAAGCAGATAGAACGGCGCCTGTCCGTGGCGCAGTCCTGTCATTGAAACCGGTATTTCAAGTCAGCGATCAAACCGCCAGATCGTGAGCATGGAACTTGGTTACACCGACCAGCTGGATTTCAAAGTCTGCATGCAAATCACCATTGACGTTGCCGGACAGCACGTGGTCGGCGAAACGCAGCTGGCCAGCGCCTGTGAACTCGCCGCTGCCAATGAAGCTGAAAGCATCAAGGGCTTTGGTGTCCACGTTGGCATCCATTTTCAGGAAGCTCAGCTTGTCACCCTGCTGGCTGTTGAAGTCGGTAATCACGTCGCTGGCGTGGCCTTTGCCCATTTCTGCCAGGTCATTGAACACAAAACGGTCAGCACCGCTGCCACCGGTCATGATGTCTGCGCCCAGACCGCCAACCAGCTTGTCATTGCCCGCGCCGCCGAACAGCACATTGTTCGCATCGTTACCGGTCAGGGTATTGTTGCGATCATTGCCCAGCAAAGTGAACTCGCCCTCACCTTTTAGGTGGACGTTTTCAAAGTTGGCCAGCGGGCCTGCATTCAGGTCGATCACTGTGGCAACCGGCGATGTGTTGTCATAGGTGATCTTGAGTGTATCGATGCCCTCATTGGCCTTCTCTTGCACCAAAGCGAGCTCACCAGCCTGATCAATAACGTAGGTGTCGTTACCCAGACCGCCAATCATGGTGTCAAGACCGCCACGACCATCAAGCACGTTATCCAGGCTGTTGCCGATCAGCGTGTCATTGAAAGCAGAGCCAATGGCGTTTTCAATATGCGCACCGTAGGCAATCGCCAGCCCTGAGTTCATCAGCGTCGGGGCATCAGGATTCTGGTTGTAATCGAGGAACGCCTTGCCGATGGTGCTGAACTCACCCTCGTTGAGGTTGATCTTCACAAACGAAGCCTGATTGCTGGCATCAATCGTATCCTTGCCACCAGCGTCCCAGATCGTCTCGAACACCGACTGATCGGGTGCCCATTTGTAGACGTCATTACCGGTGTGATAGCTGGTGTTGGCACCGTATATGAACTGCATGGCCGCCACATCGAGTAACATCGGCGTGGTGGGTTTGAAACTGTAGTTGTTGGTGTAGCTCATGATGGTGTAACGGGCATCTTCAAACTTGGCATCGAGCAGAACATCGTTGTATTGCGAGGCTTCAAACGAATGTTTCAAACCCAATGCATGACCCGTTTCATGCATGAACGTCAGGTAATCATCCGTGCCTTTGGCAGGATCAGCCGCGTTGACTTTCGGCCCGATCCCGACATCACCGGACCGGCCCAGTGTGCCTGGCGCGTAAGCCTGGCCGTACTCAGTACTTTGCAGACTCTTGAAGCCGCCAAAACGAATGTCTCCGACATTGTCCGGGGTGTCCTGAACCTCGGTGAATTTGATGTCTGCCACTGCACTCCATGCACCCAACGCACTTCTTGCCGCCGCTGCCTGGGCATCGGTCAGTGAATAGGCATCGCTGGGCTCCTGAGAGCGACTGTAGTCAGTGGCATAGACGGAGTTGGCAGTATGAAAGCTGTAAGTGAGGTGAGTACCGGTTGAATCGCCTAACCAGAACGGCCCCCACAACAGGCTGGTGACTCTGTCGTCGGGAGACCCTTCGGGCAAAAGTTCGGCAGGACTTGAATCATTTGGGCCGGGCATCAGCAATGCTCCTGAAGAATACACACGTTAGTGATTAACCAACGATCTTTGCCCACGCAAAAATCGCCAGGCAGTTTATTACATAACAGGCACACTATGGGCACAATAAGTTACAAGCAAACTACTTACGGATGCCGGACGCGCATTGCCAACACCCGCAGACTTCTTATTACGAATGTACTTTTATAGCTATTATACGCCTCCTACTAATAACGCTACATGAAACCTTCTTTAAACCCACGATTCCAACTGACCGGGTTCATTGCCCAAGCCGCCAATGAGCATTCACGGCAAAACGCGAGAACCCGATCAAGACCGGCAACGAAGGCGGTACAGTTGAGCTATCGTGTAACGGCTGTCGACGCGCTGGACGGTTCAGCGTTCGCGACAGGCACAGAACTGAAGCCTGACGCGTCCGGCCGGATCGCGTGCATTTATACGCTGTGTACCTTGCTGCCCTGTATAAATCATAGGCATCATAAGACCTTATCTCATCTGATCGCGGTGCGCCCCATGACCCACCACCCTGCGCCACTTCCTGCCAACGAAGAAGAACGAGTCCTGTCTCTTGAGCATCTCAGGATACTGGACAGCGCTCCCGAGCAGGACTTCGACGACATTGTGCTGCTCGCTACCACGCTGTGCGACGCGCCCATCGCCCTGGTTTCGCTGGTTGACCGGGAACGCCAGTGGTTCAAGGCCTGCATCGGCCTGGACGTCAAGGAAACCCATCGCGATCTGGCCTTCTGCGCACACGCAATCCTGCAACCTTCCGATGTGCTGGTCGTAGAAGATGCAACCACCGACCCCCGCTTCAGAGAAAGCCCGCTGGTGCTGGGCCCTCCTTATATCCGGTTTTATGCAGGCGCACCGATTCGCACCGACACGGGCCATGCGCTGGGCACGGTGTGTATAATCGATATCTGGCCGCGTGTTCTGACCGAACAACAACGTCTGGCCCTGCTGGCACTGGCCCGCCAGACCGCAGCCTTGATGCAATATCGCCTGTTTACACAACAACGCGACCAACATGCCGCAGAACTGGCCCTGGGACTCGAAAGCGCACAGAGTCAAAGCCTGGCCGTTGAGCGCAATCTGCGCGAGTCACAGCGGGTGTCGTCATTGGGAATGCTCACAGCGAGCATCGCCCACGACTTCAACAACCTGCTCCAGGCGCTGAGCGCCAGCCTGCAACTTGTCCGCATGCGCTCGCGTCGCCCAGCTGATGTCGAGACGCTCAGTGACACGGGCCTGCGAGCTGTGGATCACGGTCGACAATTGGTCACCCGTTTGCTCGATAGCGTTCGTCAGGACGGCCCCGAACTGATCTGCATCGATGTCAGCGAACGGATCGATGCCGCCCGTGATCTGTTATTGCGCTCGGCAGGCGACAATCTGGAACTGTCGTTCGACCTTAGCGCACAGGGCTGGGGCGTCCTGTGCGCCGAAGCGCAGTTGCACGCCGCCGTATTGAACCTCTTGGCCAACGCCCGTGATGCAATGTCAGGGTCTGGCAAGGTACATATCGCCACTCGACTGGAGTCAGTCAAGGAAGACCCACGATTGCCGGAAGGCGACTACCTGGTACTCAGCGTGGCTGATAATGGCCCAGGCATGGCCGCCGATCTCAAGGAACAGATATTCGAACCCTTCTTCACCACCAGACGCTACGAACCAGGTGCCGGCCTGGGCCTTGTTCAGGTGCAGGAGTTTGCGGTGAACGCAGGCGGAGGCGCACGCGTCGAAACAGCACCTGAAAACGGGACGACCGTGCATCTCTATCTGAGAATACTGGGTCCGATCAATTCAACGAATTAAGCGCCCCACTACTTCACGGACGTCTGATGAATTACATTACCATCATGGCGACAATAGCAATGTACTTATTGCGCGTTAGATGCCTGTAAAAAATAAACAGCGTGGGTTCTCTTTTACAAAAAATACACTCACAACAATGGCGCTTTCCGATTCACGACTATATTCAATCAACAGCAAACATTCTGTTTGCGCTACTGCCTTGGCAACAGGATGTTTGCTGTGGGATACGCAGTTGCAATAACTGCACGTTGTACACACATTAATCAAGGAATAGATCATATGTTGAAGCCTCATGGTTTAACGCCGCTCGCATTGACGGGCGGCATTCCTGTATCGCTATTGTCTGTCAGACTGTCTGCCCACGCCGATATCGCCACCGATATTGCCACTACCGGTTGGGCTACTCAAAACGGGGGCACCAAGGGTGGTTCAAGGGCAGCAGCGAATAACATTTATACGGTAAAAAACGCCGCCGAGCTGAAAGCCGCACTGGCTGCGTCGGCAGGCAGCAACGGCCGGATCATCAAGGTGACAGGGGTTATTGATGTCAGCGAGGGCAAACCGTACACCAAAACCTCTGATATGAAGCAGCGCGCCCGCCTGGACATCCCCGGCAAAACCACGATTGTCGGCACCTCCAGCAGTGCCGGGATAAGGGAGGGGTTTTTCTACGCGAAGGAAAACGACGTCATCATTCGCAACCTGACCATTGAAAACCCTTGGGACCCGGAAGATGGCAGCGCCGGCAACTGGAACTCGGAGTACGACGGTCTGACGGTCGAAGATGCCAGCAATGTATGGATCGATCATGTGACGTTTACCGACGGCCGTCGTACCGATGATCAGAATGGCACGGCCAATGGCCGTCCAAAACAACACCATGATGGCGCACTGGACGTCAAGAACGGCGCCAACTACGTCACCATCTCGTATTCCGTGCTCCGGAATCATGAAAAGAATAACCTGATCGGTTCAAGTGACAGTAAAACAGCCGATGACGGCAAACTGAAGGTGACCATTCATAACTCGTTGTTCGAGAATATTTCCTCTCGCGGGCCGCGCGTGCGGTTTGGTCAGGTTCATCTTTACAACAACTACCACACTGGAAGTACCAGCCATAAGGGATTCTCCGATCAAGT
>NZ_LJQT01000017.1:0-6294 GCF_001400515.1 Pseudomonas meliae
CGTCACAAATCTGCGCCGCGCCACACATTCAGGACAGGACGCAGAGCGTCCAGAGCGGCGTTACCACGCTGGAGCGTGGGAACGATAATCAGCGATCATCATCAACCAACAAAAAGGCCCCGTCAGCGTCAGCTCACGGGGCCTTTGGGTGTTACGCCTGAATCAGTGCCGCTTGCGGTTGGTGATCTGAGTACCTACACCGCTGTCGGTGAAGATTTCCAGCAGGACCGCATTGGGCACTCGTCCATCGATGATGTGCGAGCTATTGACCCCACCCTGAACCGCTTCCAACGCGCAACGGATCTTAGGCAGCATGCCGCCGTAGATCGTGCCGTCGGCGATCAGGCCGTCGACCTGCTCGGTGGTCAGCCCAGTCAGGACTTCGCCCTGCTTGTTCATCAGGCCGGCGATGTTGGTCAGCAGAATCAGCTTCTCGGCCTTGAGGGCCTCGGCAACCTTGCCTGCGACCAGGTCGGCGTTGATGTTGTACGACTCGCCGTCCGGGCCCACGCCGATAGGCGCGATGACCGGAATGAAATCCCCTTTGACCAGCATGTTGAGCAGCCCGGTGTTGACCCCGACCACTTCACCGACCTGACCGATGTCGATGATTTCGGGCTTGGTCATTTCCGGCGTCTGGCGCGTGACGGTGAGTTTCTTCGCACGAATCAGCTCAGCGTCCTTGCCGGTCAGGCCGATCGCGCTGCCGCCATGCCGGTTGATCAGGTTGACGATGTCCTTGTTGACCTGGCCACCCAGCACCATCTCCACCACATCCATAGTCTGCGCATCGGTCACGCGCATGCCATCGATGAAGTGGCTCTCGATGGACAGGCGCTTGAGCAGATCACCGATCTGCGGCCCGCCGCCGTGAACCACCACCGGGTTGATACCCACCGCTTTCATCAACACGATGTCGCGCGCAAAGCCGGTTTTCAGCTCTTCGCTCTCCATGGCGTTGCCGCCGTACTTGATAAACAGCGTCTTGCCGACAAAGCGGCGAATGTAAGGCAGCGCTTCGGAAAGGACCTTGGCTACATTAGAGGCGGCATCACGTTCGAGGGTCATTCAGGGCTCCAGTCAAAAGGAAAAACAATCAAAATGGCAGGTCGAGATCCGGTGCAACTTTTTTCAGCTCAGCGTGGAACACGTCCTTGATGCGCTGCAACTCAGCCTCGGTTTCGGCCTCGAAACGCAGCACCAGTACCGGCGTGGTATTGGACGCACGGACCAGACCCCAACCCTTCGGATAGTCCACGCGGACACCGTCGATGGTTGTCAGTTTGGCGTCGCCCCACTGCGCGTCGGTTTCAAGGGCCTTGATGATGCTGAACTTGGTGACATCCGTCACCTTGATGTTGATTTCAGGCGTCGAAATATCGTTCGGGAAGGTTTCGAACAGGTCTTCGGCATTGGCTGACTCCTGGCTGAGGATCTCCAGCAGACGTGCCGCACTGTAGATGCCGTCGTCAAAACCGAACCAGCGCTCCTTGAAGAAGATGTGGCCGCTCATTTCACCTGCGAGCAGCGCGCCACTCTTTTTCATTTCTTTCTTGATCAGCGAGTGGCCGGTTTTCCACATCACCGGACGACCGCCATGTTCGCTGATCAGCGGAGTCAGGCGACGTGTGCATTTGACGTCGAAAATGATGTCGGCACCCGGGTTGCGCTTGAGCACGTCCAGCGCGAACAGCATCAACAGGCGATCCGGGTAAACCACATTACCCTTGTTGGTCACGACACCGACACGGTCGCCGTCACCGTCGAATGCCAGGCCCAGATCGGCACCGGTTTCCTTGACCTTGGCGATTAGATCCTGCAGGTTTTCCAGCTTGCCCGGGTCCGGGTGGTGATTGGGGAAGTTGCCGTCCACTTCCGCGAACAGCGAGATCACTTCACAACCCAGCGCTTCGATCAGCTGCGGCGCGATCACGCCTGCCGCGCCGTTGCCGCAGTCGACCACGACCTTCAGCTTGCGCGCCATGACGATGTCGTTCTTGATCTGCTTGAAGTAGCGATCGAGGATGTCGACTTTGGTGATGCTGCCTTTCTGCGAAGTCAGGTTGTTGGTCTTGATACGCTCGTGCAGCGCCTGGATCTGCTCGTTGGCGAGGGTGTCGCCGGCGATGACGATCTTGAAGCCGTTGTAGTCCTTGGGGTTGTGGCTGCCGGTCAGCATGACGCCGGTCTTGCTGGCCAGCACGTTGGCTGCGTAATACAGCGCAGGCGTTGGCACCAGGCCCACATCGCTGACGTGGCAGCCGCTGTCGTGCAGACCTTGAATCAGTTGCTCTACCAGTTCAGGGCCGGAAAGGCGACCGTCGCGGCCAACGCTGACGTTGGGTTCGTTCTGCGCCAGGCTTTCAGAGCCAATGGCGCGGCCGATCCAGTAAGCCGTTTCAGCGTTGAGGGTGTCCCCGACCACGCCACGAATGTCGTAGGCACGGAAAATAGTCTCGGGAAGGTTGGGTGCCACGGATGCTGGGCTGTTCATAGCGAGGTTATGCTCCGATCTCAGGAAGTCCTGGTTTTCGTCGAGAAGGTCGATATCAAGGATATCGGTATCTTGAAACAGCGGATCGGTCCAGTCGGTGCGTGATGCAGCCACGGTGGACGAAGCACTGCCTTTGGCAATATCTGCATCGCGCTGCTCGCCCGCCGCCAGGACAGGCACTGCCTGAGGCTGACTACGAAGCGAGACACGAGCAAGGGCCTGAGCCAGACCACTAAGGGCCGGGAGGCTCAAACCGAAGGGTTTGACGGCTTTTCCGCGTGAGAGTTCTTGGAGCAGCTGATCCAGTTGCCGTGCGTCGGCGCAAATACGCTTCTGCAGGGCCCGTTCATTACGGTGCAAGCCAAGCAGCACGCCCGCTGCAGCGATAATCAATGCCAGCAGCAGAAGCATCACGGATGGAGAGGTTTTCAGCCCGGGACCGGGCGTGAACTCGAGTTTCCAGCCTGGATAACCGGTATCGAAGGCCTGCTGGGCTTTGCCGTCAACGGCCTGACCGCGCTGCAGGAAAACCTGAGCGGGCCCGCTGCCGAATTGCTGGCTGAGCACCACTTGCCCGGCATCGGCAGGCAGCGTCGGCAAGGCATTGAGCAAGCGCTGCAGGTCAAAGGCCAGCAGCAGCGTACCCATCACCGGCTGAGTGGCAGTGGCACGCACCGGTGCTGCGCTGTAGATCAACCAGCGCTCGCCGACCTTGCGCGCTTCCGGGGCGACCGTCTCACCTTGTGCGGCCTTGTTTAGCATGTCCAGGGTGGCGAAACTGACGGGCAGTGCGCCTTGCGTGTCCACATCGGCCAGCCCCTTGGAGTACAGCCGAGCGCCTGCAAGGCCGTCCCAACGGGTAAATCGCTCCTGAGCGGCCAGTAGGGCAGCGGCGTCATTGCTCTGAAGCGTCTGCACAAGTGCTGCGCCGGAGGCCGCCGACTGGGTGTCCGCGTTGATCTGATGCAGCGCCAGACCCACCGCTGCTGCCTGACTGCCGCCCCAGGCCTGAACAAGCTGGTCCTGTTGCTGCGGACCGGTGGCCAGAGCTGTCCAGACCAGTGCCGCAGCAATCAGCAGGCCGATGGCGGCAGGCACCAGGCCAGGCGCGAGTCCTTTGAGGCTCGCAGCCGGAGGCGAGTTATCGGCGTGTATGGCGTGCTGTGAAGCGCTGTGCTGACTACCTTTCACCGACCTCTCCCTGAGTCTTGTCCCGAACCCGGATTATGTGCCGAATGGCGATCAATGACTGCCGGAATGACCGAAGCCGCCAGCGCCACGCTGACTTTCATCGAACGCTTCAACCAGCTCGAAATGCGCCTGCACCACAGGCACCAACACCAGTTGCGCAATACGCTCGCCCACCGCGATGTTGAATGCAGTCTGGCCACGGTTCCAGCAGGAGACCATCAGTTCGCCCTGATAATCGGAGTCGATCAGGCCCACCAGATTGCCCAGCACGATGCCGTGTTTGTGGCCCAGGCCGGAGCGCGGCAGGATCAACGCGGCCAGGCCCGGATCGCCAATGTAAATCGACAGGCCGGTAGGGATCAGCAGGGTCTGCCCCGGTTCGAGGACCGTGTCCTCCTTGAGCATGGCACGCAGGTCCAGGCCAGCCGAGCCAACAGTGGCGTAGGCCGGGAGTGGGAATTCGTTGCCAATGCGAGGGTCGAGGATCTTGGCTTGTAGAGCGTACATTCGTAGTTAAACCTGATTCATGCGGTCGGCGATAAAAGTGACCAGCTGGCGAGCGATCTTGGCCTTGCTGGTCTGGGCGAAAAGTGTTGCGTGCAACCCTCGGTCAATCACGCTGCAGGCGTTTTCCTCGCTGTTGAAGCCGATGCTCGGGTTGGCGACATCGTTGGCGACAATCAGGTCGAGGTTCTTGTCCTTGAGCTTGCGGGCAGCGTAGTCGAGCAGGTGTTCGGTCTCGGCGGCGAAACCGACGCTGAAAGGGCGATCCGGGCGGGTTGCGATGGTCGCCAGAATATCCGGATTGCGGACCATCTGCAGCAGCAAGCCGTCACCGTTTGAAGGATCTTTCTTCAATTTGTGCGGGGCGACAACTTCCGGACGGTAGTCAGCCACCGCTGCCGAGGCGATGAACAGGTCACAGGGGATGGCAGCCTCGCATGCCGCCAGCATGTCGCGGGCACTGACCACATCGATGCGCGAGACGCGATCCGGCGTCGGCAGATTGACTGGCCCGGTGATCAGCGTGACGCGCGCACCGGCTTCCACAGCCGCTTCGGCCAGGGCAAAGCCCATTTTTCCGGAGCTGTGGTTGGTGATGTAGCGCACCGGATCGATGTTTTCCTGGGTCGGGCCAGCGGTGATCAGCACATGCTTGCCGGTCAGGCTCAGGCGCTGGAAACAGTCCGCTGCGCACTGGGCCAGATCGTCGGCCTCCAGCATGCGACCGAAGCCGACATCGCCGCAGGCCTGACTGCCGGACGCTGGCCCAAACACACGAAAGTCACGCTCTTCAAGCTGCCTGGTATTGGCTTGCACTGAGGCGTCACGCCACATTGCCTGATTCATCGCCGGTGCGATGGCGACGGTGGCATCGGTTGCCAGCACGATGGTGGTCAGCAAGTCGTTGGCGATGCCTTGCGCCAGGCGCGCGATCAGGTCGGCGGTGGCCGGAGCGATCAGGATCAGGTCGGCCCATTTGGCCAGTTCGATATGGCCCATCGCGGCCTCTGCGGCCGGGTCGAGAAGGTCCAGGTGCACAGGGTGCCCGGACAGGGCCTGCATGGTCAGCGGCGTAATGAACTCTGCTCCGCCTTTGGTCATGACGACACGCACTTCTGCACCCTGATCGCGCAGGCGGCGGACCAGCTCGGCGCTCTTGTAGGCCGCGATGCCGCCGCCGACGCCAAGAACGATGCGTTTTCGATACAGCCGCTGCATAGACCTGCCTTTTTGGTCGAGTGAATACGCGACGTCCATGACGCCTCCCCAGGCCAGGCCGTCGCGCAAAAAAGATGGGCTAAGATAGCACAGCGACTGCACCGCAACAGCGGTGCCCAATCACATGGAGGTGCTATGAGTATTCGCAGTTGGCCCGCGGCCGAACGCCCGCGGGAACGCTTGTTGGAGTTGGGGGCGGGGAGCCTTTCCGACGCCGAGTTGCTGGCTATCTTTTTACGCACCGGGGTGGCCGGAAAAAGCGCCGTAGACCTTGCTCGTCATCTTCTGAATCAATTCGACGGGCTCAGATCGTTACTGGATGCTGACCTGTCCACGTTTACCTCCCAGCTCGGGCTGGGGCCTGCCAAATTTGCTCAGTTGCAGGCTGTCATGGAGATGGCGCGCCGGCACATGGCCGAGTCCTTGCGCCGTGACTCAGCGCTGGAAAACCCCACTCAGGTGCGCAACTACCTGAAGGCTCAGCTCAGACATGAACAGCATGAAGTTTTCGCCTGCCTGTTTCTGGACAACAAACACCGGGTCATGACCTTCGAGATACTGTTTCGCGGGACGATCAACGCCTCCTATGTGCATCCGCGCCAGGTGGTGAAGCGAGCGATGGCTCACAACGCCGCCAGCCTGATCCTCTGCCACAACCATCCTTCCGGCATCACCACGCCCAGCCGTTCCGACATAGACCTGACCAAGCGCCTCAAGGAAGCACTGATGCTGGTGGATGTTCATGTGCTGGACCACGTGATCGTGGGCGACGGCGAGCCACTGTCGATGGTCGAGCGCGGGTTGATGTAGCGCTCACGCGGAGCGATAGGGCGGGATTCGGCTTGTCGTTCCCGCGCTCTGCGTGGTAATGCCGTTCTGGACGCTCT
>NZ_LJQT01000017.1:6322-8747 GCF_001400515.1 Pseudomonas meliae
CAGGGCATTGGCACGCCAGTTACGCAGACAGGCCTAGGTCTGACGACTTACTTGACCTGCACCTTGTAGAAATCCTGCCTGCCAAACGGGCTGACCTGATAACCCGTGACGTCCTTGCGTACCAAGGCTGCTGCGGTCGGGTGGGCGAGGGGTATCCACAGTGCCTGCTGTTGGACCTGCTGCTGCGCCTGATGGTACAGCTTGCTGCGTTCGCCCTGATCGCTGACGGACTTACCATCGGTGATGAGCTTGTCCAGCGTCTTGTCGCAATAACGGGCGAAATTGGTGCCCGACTGCACGGCTGCACACGAGAACTGCGGGGTCAGGAAGTTATCCGGGTCGCCATTGTCGCCCGCCCAGCCCATGAACAGCAGGTCATGCTCGCCAGCCTTGGCGCGGCGAATCAGTTCGCCCCACTCAATGATCTTGATCTCGGCATCAATGCCGACCTGCTTCAAGTCAGCCTGCAACAATTGAGCGCCCAGGCTTGGGTTGGGGTTAAGCAGGCTGCCGGAAGGCCGGGTCCAGATAGTGGTCTTGAAACCATCCTTCAGACCGGCTTTGGCCATTAAAGTTTTGGCCTTGGCGACATCGTGCTGATAGCCGGGCAGGTCTTTGGCGTAGCTCCAGGTGTTGGGCGGATAAGGGCCATTGGCTTTTTCAGCGGTGCCTTCGAACACGGCTTTCAGGTAATTGTCCTTGTCGAACGCCAGGTTGATGGCCTGGCGAACTTCCGGCTTGTCGAACGGCGGGTGCTGGCTGTTGATCGCGACAAACGCGGTCATGAACGCTTCAGTCTTCTCGACCTTGAGCGAGTCGTCCTTGCTGGCTGCCTGAATATCCAGAGGCTTGGGCGAGAGCGCTATCTGGCATTCGTCCTGACGGATTTTCTGCAGGCGCACATTGGCGTCCGGCGTGATGGCATACACCAGCGTGTCGATATCAGACTTGCCGGCGAAGTAATCGTCGAACGCCTCATAGCGCACCGCGGCGTCTTTCTGGAAGCGCTTGAACACGAACGGCCCGGTGCCGATCGGCTGGCTGTTGAGTTTTTCCGGCGTGCCCGCCTTCAACAGCTGCGCGGTATATTCGGCTGAATAGATCGAGGCGAAACCCATGCTCAGCGTGGCCAGGAAGGTCGAGTCCGCATGGTTGAGCGTAAAGCGCACGGTGTGTGCATTGGGCGCTTCGATACTCTTGATCAGCGCGGGCAACTGCATGGATTGCGCATGCGGAAAACCGCTCTGGGCGATCTTGTGCCACGGGTTCTGCGGGTCGAGCATGCGCTGGAAGCTGAACAGCACGTCATCCGCATTCAGCTCGCGAGTCGGCTTGAAATAGTCAGTGGTGTGGAATTTCACTCCGGCGCGCAGCTTGAAGTCGTAAGTCAGGCCGTCTTTGGATACGGTCCAGCTTTCTGCCAGGCTCGGTACCAGCTTGCCGCTCTGGGCATCGAAGTCCACCAGACGGTTCATCAGCACGTCGGCCGATGCGTTGGTGGTGGTCAGTGAGTTGTACTGCACAACGTCGAAGCCTTCGGGACTGGCTTCGGTACAGACCACAAGGCTCGACGCCTGGGCGGCAATCGGAAGCAGCAACGGAACAAGCAAAAAAGGGAGTGCAGCTAGGCGCATGGCGTTATTTCCTGTTCAGAAAGGGCCCCATCTGCCGGCGCAGTCTGGTGAGGGACTAACCCTAGACCATGTACTGGCGTAGAACAATCGTCACGGTGCGACGAGCGGTCGATTTGCCAGTGCCCCCGCATTGCTTGAGCATACCGCCGCGCAGAGCGGATTCATTCGGGTCAAAGTGCTTTGCCTGTTGTTGCGTCCAAGGCTTTCTGGTATAAAGCAGCGCTCTTTTCTAGGGGCCCGGTTCCTTCACTGTAGGTGTAGCCGGTAAGACCCTTAAAGAAACGCGGCGCCTGGCGCCAAATGACTGAGAGATTAAGCGGCCAACCCATGCCGGGTTGGGCATGTGGTTTTAGAGGGCTGAGGCATGTCGAGAGTATGTCAAGTTACCGGTAAGGGTCCGGTGACTGGGAATAACATTTCCCACGCAAACAACAAAACCCGTCGTCGTTTCCTGCCAAACCTGCAGCATCACCGCTTCTGGGTTGAAGGCGAGAAGCGTTTTGTTCGTCTGCGCGTATCTGCTAAAGGCATGCGTATCATCGACAAGCGTGGCATTGAAGTTGTGCTCGCTGAACTGCGTCGCGACGGCAAAATTTAAGGGAGAAAATCATGCGTGAATTGATCCGTTTGGTGTCGAGCGCTGGTACAGGCCATTTCTACACCACCGACAAGAACAAACGTACTACCCCGGATAAAATCGAAATCAAAAAATTCGATCCGGTTGTACGCAAGCACGTGATCTACAAAGAAGGCAAAATCAAGTAATTGATTCTGTCGGCTACAAAAAAACC
>NZ_LJQT01000017.1:8762-9364 GCF_001400515.1 Pseudomonas meliae
GGTTTTTTTTGTGTCTGCGCTCCTGGCATAGCTGCAAGGGCAGTACTTATTTATCCGCAGCGGCTTCAAACACCACATAAATCTTGCGGCATGTTTCCAGCACCTCCCAAGTGCCCTTGAAGCCGGCCGGAATCACGAAACGGTCGCCTGCGCGCAGGGTTTTCGCGTTGCCCTGCTCGTCGCGCAGGACTGAAACACCCTGCACAATCTCGCAATACTCATGCTCCGAGTAACTCACCTGCCACTGCCCGGGCTCGCCATTCCAGACCCCCGCGCTCATCTGTCCGCAGGGGCTGTTGTAGTGGTTGTAGAGGGTTTGTGCCGGATCGCCCTTAAAGACCTTTTCCGGTGCAGGGCGATAGTGCTCGGCGGCGGTGCTGGCTTCACTGAAGTCGACGATGCTTTCGATACTCATGATGGGCCCCTTGTCCTGAATGCGTTGAGGGTTTGACGTGCGTGCTGTGCGTTAGTGCCCCGCGCGCGCGGAGCTGTTTAATAAAATCAACAAAAAAGCGCCTTGGCGGCTATTTATGTCAAATATATTGGTTTTGTCGGGCCGCTGGTTTAGGGTAACGGCCTTCCTGAAGGAGACGCTGAACAAT
>NZ_LJQT01000369.1:0-12673 GCF_001400515.1 Pseudomonas meliae
TTGATCGGAGAATCCCTAAATGGTCTGGCCACCTGCCTGCGCCTGGAGAACGTGTATTGGAACATTCTGTCAGGCATTGCAAGTTCCAATGAGTGTTCTGTTAATGCGGTATTGTCCTACATTGATCGAGAGGTTCACTTACGTCATGGAGGTGTAAAAAACTTCAGCGGTCTGATTCGCGTTGTCTGTGTTGCGCATCTGCTGAAGGATGCTCACGTGGAAAATACCCACGTTTAGAGTGGTCTTCACCCTCATTCCTGCAGGCCCGCTTCGGCGTGCCTGCGTTTCCCTCGTAGCGCGACCGAGCTGGGGGCGGTCACGAACTTATCCGGCCGTGATAGGTTCGTTCGGCTGCACGGTGCCAATTAACTCTATATAATCCTCCGTCTTGCTAGCGGGCGTGACTCTGCGTGGGCCAGGGCTGGCTTTAGTCTTGTGCCGGTGCCGTGTACCACTGAGCGCAAGCCAGGAGCGAAAGCGCCACCGAATTCGAATTACGAGAAGTGAAAACACCATCATGATGCGCAGCCATTATTGCGGCCAACTGAACGAGAGTCTGGAAGGCCAGGAAATTACCCTTTGCGGATGGGTCCACCGTCGTCGTGACCACGGAGGCGTTATCTTCCTCGATATCCGCGACCGTGAAGGCATGGCTCAAGTCGTGTTCGACCCTGATCGTGCCGACAGCTTCGCCGCCGCTGACCGCGTGCGCAGCGAGTACGTGGTCAAGGTCGTGGGCAAGGTTCGCGCTCGTCCGGCAGGTGCCGTGAACGCGAATATGGCGTCGGGTGCCATCGAGGTTCTGGGTTACGAACTCGAAGTGCTGAACGAGTCCGAGACTCCGCCATTCCCGCTGAATGAATATTCCGACGTCGGCGAGGAAACACGCCTGCGTTATCGCTTTATCGACCTGCGCCGTCCGGAAATGGCCGAGAAGCTGCGTCTGCGTTCGCGCATCACCACCAGCATCCGCCGCTATCTGGATGACAACGGCTTTCTCGACGTCGAGACGCCGATCCTGACCCGCGCCACACCGGAAGGTGCTCGCGACTATCTGGTTCCAAGTCGCACACACCCGGGCAGCTTTTTCGCCCTGCCGCAGTCGCCTCAGTTGTTCAAGCAATTGCTGATGGTGGCTGGCTTTGACCGCTACTATCAGATCGCCAAGTGCTTCCGCGACGAAGACCTGCGTGCCGACCGTCAGCCGGAATTCACCCAGATCGACATCGAGACCAGTTTCCTCAATGAAGAGGACATCATCGGTCTGACCGAGAAGATGGTTCGTCAGCTGTTCAAGGAAGTGCTGGACCTGGAGTTCGGTGATTTCCCGCACATGACCTTCGAAGAAGCCATGCGCCGCTACGGCTCCGACAAGCCAGACCTGCGTAACCCGCTGGAACTGGTGGATGTTGCCGACCAGCTTACCGGCGTCGAGTTCAAGGTGTTCAGCGGTCCGGCCAACGACCCCAAGGGGCGTGTTGCCGCACTGCGTGTGCCGGGCGCTGCCAGCATGGCGCGCAGCCAGATCGACGACTACACCAAATTCGTCAGCATCTATGGTGCCAAGGGCCTGGCCTACATCAAGGTCAACGAGCGCGCGAAGGGGCCGGAAGGCTTGCAGTCGCCGATCGTCAAGTTCATCCCGGAAGACAACCTGAACGTCATCCTTGATCGCGTGGGTGCGGTCGATGGCGATATCGTTTTCTTCGGCGCGGACAAGTTCAAGATCGTCAGCGAAGCCCTTGGCGCGCTGCGCATCAAGATCGGTAACGACCTCAAGCTGCACACGTGCGAGTGGGCACCGATGTGGGTCGTCGACTTCCCGATGTTCGAAGAAAACGACGACGGCAGCTTCACAGCGTTGCACCATCCCTTCACGGCACCCAAGTGCACGCCCGAAGAACTGGAAGCCAATCCGGCGACGGCGCTGTCGCGTGCCTACGACATGGTGCTTAACGGTACCGAGCTGGGCGGCGGTTCGATTCGTATCCACCGCAAGGAAATGCAACAGGCGGTCTTCCGTCTGCTGGGTATCGCCGAAGACGAGCAGCAGGAGAAGTTCGGCTTCCTGCTCGACGCCTTGAAATACGGCGCTCCGCCGCACGGTGGTCTGGCGTTTGGTCTGGACCGTCTGGTGATGCTGATGACCGGCGCGCAATCGATTCGTGAAGTGATTGCGTTCCCGAAAACCCAGAGCGCCGCCGACGTCATGACCCAGGCGCCTGGCGTTGTCGATGCCAAAGCGTTGCGCGAGCTGCATATCCGTCTGCGCGAGCAGCCAAAGGCCGAGTGATGCCGGGCAGGGCGTATCGTCGATACGCCCTGTATCTGCCCTTATTGAGTGAAGCTTTTTGCCTCGTTGTTCAGGGCGAAAGGTGAAGGTGTTTCAAAAAGAATCTGGAGCGAAAAATGGCAGGTCATTCTAAGTGGGCGAACATCAAGCACCGCAAAGAGCGTCAGGATGCCAAGAAAGGCAAGATTTTCACCAAGTGGATTCGTGAACTGACCGTTGCTGCGCGTCAGGGCGGCGGCGATCCTGGCTCCAACCCGCGTCTGCGTTTGGCGCTGGACAAGGCGCTTGGTGCAAACATGACCCGTGACACCATTGATCGTGCGGTCGCGCGAGGCGTGGGCGCGTCCGACGGTGACGATGTCGAGGAGCTGGGTTACGAGGGCTACGGCCCGGGCGGTGTGGCAATCATGGTCGAAACCATGACTGACAACCGTAATCGTACCGCCGCGGCCGTTCGCCATGCGTTCACCAAGTGTGGCGGCAACCTCGGTACTGACGGCTCCGTGGCTTATCTGTTCGATCGCAAGGGCCAGATTTCCTTTGCTGCCGGCGTCGATGAGGATTCCCTGATCGAGGCTGCCATGGAAGCTGACGCCGATGATGTCGTGACCAACGACGATGGCTCGATCGATGTGTTTACGTCGTTCTCCGGGTTCTATGCCGTGCGTAACGCTCTTGAGGCCGCAGGTTTCAAGGCTTCCGACGCAGAAATTGTCATGTTGCCGACAACCAGCGCAGTGCTTGATCTGGAGACCGCCGAGAAGGTCCTCAAGCTGATCGACATGCTTGAAGACCTGGATGACGTGCAGAACGTCTATTCAAACGCGGAAATTCCGGACGACGTCATGGAGCAACTGGGCTGATCGCCGACAGGTAACACCGAGTCAGAAGCCGGGGGAGCGAAGCTGTGAGCATCACGCAGCTATCGGCCTCCGGCTTCTTCCTTTATGCTGCACCTATTGTTTTGCGTCACCTTCTCAAGCTGCAGGCGTTATGACTCTTATTCTTGGTATCGACCCCGGTTCTCGAATTACCGGCTATGGCGTGGTACGTGACACCGGGCGCGGTTGTGTCTACGTCGCTTCCGGGTGCATTCGTACCGGCAGTGGTGAATTGCACGAACGTTTGCAGATCGTTTATCGCGGGGTGCGTGAGGTCATAAAGACCTACGGGCCGGTGACGATGGGCATCGAAAAGGTTTTCATGGCGCGCAACGCCGATTCAGCCCTGAAGCTGGGGCAGGCCAGGGGCGCGGCCATCGTGGCGGGTGCCGAGGAGGCGCTGGAAATTGCCGAGTACACTGCCACTCAGGTCAAGCAGGCAGTAGCAGGGACTGGCGGTGCCAATAAAGAGCAGGTGATGATGATGGTCATGCATTTGCTCAAATTGACCCAGAAGCCTCAGATTGACGCGTCCGATGCCCTGGCTATCGCGCTGTGTCATGCGCACACGCGCTCCAGCCTGATTCCTCACGGGTTGAGCACCGCGCGAAGTCGCGGCGGCCGTTTGCGCCTGTGACTGCATCATGAGCACCTGTGTCTTTATGATGACTGTGTTCAATTTCTTCTTCGCGCAAGCGACAGGCAACACGAAAGGATCTGAAACGTGATTGGACGTTTACGCGGCTCTCTCGCCGAAAAACAGCCTCCGCATCTGGTGTTGGATGTTAATGGTGTCGGCTATGAGCTGGAAGTGCCGATGACGACGCTGTATCGGTTGCCGCATGTCGGCGAGACAGTGACATTGCACACCCATCTGGTGGTCCGCGAGGACGCGCATCTGTTGTATGGCTTCTATGAAAAACGCGAGCGCGAGCTGTTCCGTGAATTGATCCGACTGAACGGGGTCGGCCCCAAGCTGGCGCTGGCGTTGATGTCGGGCCTGGAGGTCGATGAGCTGGTGCGTTGCGTTCAGGCGCAGGACACATCGGCGCTGACTCGTATTCCCGGTGTAGGCAAGAAAACCGCCGAGCGTCTGCTGGTCGAGCTCAAGGATCGGTTCAAGGCCTGGGAGTCCTTGCCAGGCACCTTTACGCTGGTTTCCAATGGTCCGAATCAGGCCGAGCCTGTGGCGTCGGCCGAATCCGACGCAGTCAGCGCGCTGATTTCGCTGGGTTACAAGCCGCAGGAGGCGAGCAAGGCTGTCTCCGCCATCAAGGAAAAAGATTTGAGCAGTGCGTATCTGATTCGCCGTGCGTTGAAGGGGATGGGTTAAGTGATAGACGCCGACCGTCTGATAACCGCCGCTGGCGGCCGTGATCGTGATGAACAGATGGACCGTGCGATTCGGCCACTGAGCCTTGCGGACTACATCGGCCAGCCGACCGTACGCGAGCAGATGGAACTGTTCATCCAGGCTGCCCGTGGCCGCAATGAGGCGCTGGATCACACATTGATCTTTGGGCCGCCCGGTCTGGGCAAGACCACGCTGGCCAATATTATCGCTCAGGAAATGGGTGTCTCGATCAAGAGCACCTCCGGGCCGGTGCTCGAGCGGCCCGGTGATCTGGCCGCAATCCTGACCAACCTTGAGCCCAACGATGTGTTGTTCATCGATGAGATCCATCGTTTGTCGCCGATTGTCGAAGAAGTGTTGTATCCGGCAATGGAAGACTTCCAGCTCGACATCATGATCGGTGAGGGTCCCGCCGCGCGCTCTATCAAACTTGATCTGCCACCGTTCACGCTGGTCGGTGCGACTACGCGCGCGGGCATGCTGACCAATCCGTTACGTGATCGTTTCGGGATCGTTCAGCGGCTCGAGTTTTATAATATTGCCGACTTGTCGACGATCGTGTCGCGCTCGGCGGGTATTCTGGGGCTGGTCATCGAGCCGCAAGGCGCTTTCGAGATTGCCAGGCGCGCCCGTGGTACGCCACGGATCGCCAACCGTTTGTTGCGTCGGGTACGGGATTTCGCCGAGGTGCGCGGCAATGGGCAGATCACCCGGCAGACTGCCGACAAGGCCTTGAACCTGCTGGACGTCGACGAGCATGGCTTCGATCATCAGGACCGGCGTCTGCTGCTGACCATGATCGAGAAGTTCGATGGCGGGCCAGTCGGTGTCGACAGCCTGGCGGCGGCCATCAGCGAGGAGCGTCACACAATTGAGGATGTGCTCGAGCCCTATTTGATCCAGCAAGGCTATATCATGCGCACGCCGCGTGGACGTGTGGTCACCCGTCATGCGTACCTGCATTTCGGGCTGAATATTCCCTCCAGGATGGGGGAGATGCCGGTGGCGGACGATGTGGTCGATGATCCGGCGGATTTATAGCAATGTTTTGCAATTTATTTGCGGTCGGCGTGGTCACATTGGCAGTCCTGCCGCCGATACCGGTAATAAGTGGCAAAACGTTGAAAAACAGTTGCCTGACCCGATTGGCAACCTGAGGAGTAAGCTCTAGAGTATGCGCGCGCAAAACGGGGTTCAGTCGTTCGCACATCGCTGTCGCGTTTATTACGAGGACACCGATGCCGGCGGCATCGTCTACTACGTCAATTATCTGAAATTCATGGAGCGGGCTCGTACCGAGCGGCTGCGGGAATTGGGCTTTGCCCAATCCGAACTGGCGCAGGAAAACCTTTTATTTGTCGTGCACTCCAGTGACGCGCGTTATCACAAGCCCGCGCGGCTGGATGACGAGTTGCTTGTCAGTGCAGAAGTAACCGAATTGAACCGTGTCAGCCTGCGCTTTCAACAGCAGATCAGGCGGGCGTCGGATGCAACGCTGCTCTGTGAAGGGCAGTTCCTGGTGGCGTGTGTACGCGCCGATAGTTTTAAACCCCGGGCCATTCCCGAAGCTCTGCGAGCGGCCTTCGCCGACCAGGGCGGCGCGGGCATACATTCAGAGCAGGAGATAAAGCGTGGAAGCTAACGTCGTCGACCATTCCTCCATGTGGAGTTTGGTCAGCAATGCCAGCATTGTTGTTCAGTTGGTAATGCTGATTCTGGTGGCCGCTTCGGTCACTTCGTGGATCGTGATTTTTCAGCGCAGCAATATGCTGCGTGCAGGTCGGCGTGCACTGGACAGCTTTGAAGAGCGTTTCTGGTCGGGTATCGATCTGTCCAAGCTGTACCGTCAGGCGGGCAGCAATCCCGATCCGGACTCTGGCGTAGAGCAGATCTTTCGTGCTGGTTTCAAGGAATTCTCCCGCCTGCGTCAGCAGTCCGGTGTCGATCCCGATGCGGTCATGGAAGGTGTGGCGCGCGCCATGCGTGTAGCTATTTCCCGTGAGGAAGAAAAGCTCGAAGCAGGTCTGCCGTATCTGGCGACCGTGGGCTCCACCAGCCCGTATGTCGGTCTGTTCGGTACTGTCTGGGGGATCATGAACTCCTTCCGCGGTCTGGCAACTGCCCAGCAGGCAACGCTGGCTACCGTGGCACCGGGTATTGCCGAGGCACTGATTGCAACGGCCATCGGCCTGTTCGCAGCTATCCCGGCCGTTATTGCCTACAACCGTTTCGCCGCGCGCAGTGAGACCTTGATCAGCCGTTACTACACGTTCGCTGACGAGTTTCAGGCCATCCTGCACCGTAAAGTGCACACCAGCGAAGAGTGAGCAGGTAATTTCCCATGGCTTTAATCGCTCGAGATCGTCGCAGAAAACGCAAGCCGGTCGCCGAAATGAACGTAGTGCCCTACATCGACGTGATGCTGGTGTTGCTCGTGATTTTCATGGTGACGGCTCCCATGATCAACCAGGGCGTGAAAGTCGACTTGCCCAAGGTCTCCAGCGAGGCTTTGCCGCAAGACAACAACAATCAGGTCCTGACTATTTCGATCAAAGCTGACAAGACCTATTACTGGAACCTTGGCAGCGAAGTCGATACCGACAAACAGATGGACAAGGCAATGACCCTGCCGCAACTGACTGCCGCCGTGACCAAGATCGTCGCTGCCGGTCGTGACGCAGGCAAGCAGACGCAGGTTTTCATTCGTGGTGACAAGACCGTCGATTACGGCTCGGTCATGGGCACGATGGGCGGGCTGCAGAAGGCTGGGGTCGGGAATGTTGGCTTGATTACCGAGGCACCCTGATGCAGCCGATTCGAGAGCCGTCCGCCTCGGAAAGCTACTTCTGGCCCAGTGTCTGGGCCGTGGCATTGCATATTCTGATCTTTGGCATGCTGTTCGTCAGCTTTGCGATGACTCCGGATCTGCCCGAAGCCAAGCCTATCGTTCAGGCAACGCTCTATCAGCTCAAGTCCAAGAGCCAGGCCACTACCCAGACCAACCAGAAGATTGCCGGTGAGGCGAAGAAAACCGCTGCGCGACAAACTGAAGTCGAACAGCTGGAGCAGAAAAAGATCGAGCAGCTCAAACAGGAAGCTGTAAAAGCTGCGGAACAAAAGAAAGAAGAGGCTGCTCAAAAAGCCGAAGAGCAGAAAGCTGCCGACGAAGCCAAAAAGGCCGAACAGAAAGCAGAGGAGGCCAAAAAGGCTGACGATGCCAAGAAAGCCGATGAAGCCAAGAAGGTTTCCGACGCCAAAAAGCTTGAAGAGAAGCAGCAGGCTGATATAGCCAAGAAAAAGGCCGAAGAAGAGGCAAAAAAAAAAGCCGAGGAAGACGCCAAGAAAGCTGCCGCCGAGGAAGCCAAGAAACAGGCTGCTGATGAGGCCAAGAAAAAGGCCGCAGAAGACGCCAAGAAAAAGGCTGCCGAGGACGCGAAGAAAAAAGCTGCTGCAGATTCCGCCAAGAAGGCGCAGGAAGCAGCTCGCAAATCCGCTGAAGACAAGAAGGCGCAGGCACTGGCCGATTTGCTGTCCGATAAACCGGAACGGCAACAGGCTTTGGCTGACGAGCGGGGCGATGAAACGGCTGGCAGTTTCGATGACCTGATTCGTGTCAGGGCTTCCGAAGGCTGGAGTCGTCCACCATCGGCACGTAACAACATGTCGGTAACGTTGCAGATCGGCATGTTGCCGGACGGTACGATTGCTTCAGTATCGATTGCCAAGTCCAGTGGTGACGGGCCGTTCGACAGCTCTGCGGTTGCTGCGGTGAAGAACATTGGACGTTTGACAGAAATGCAGGGTCTGAAGCCGGCTGACTTCGCTCCCTATCGTTCATTCAAGATGACATTCACACCTGGAGATCTAGCCTTGTGATCAACCTTTTTCGAGGACTGCTGGTCGTTCTCTGTTTCGCATCCGCAATGGTGTCGGCAGAAGAAAAGAACATTCTGGTCACCAGCGGCAGTGACCGTGCAGCACCGATTGCTGTTGTGCCATTCGGATGGCAGGGCGGTAACGTACTGCCGGAAGACATGGCGGAAATCGCCAGCAACGATCTGCGCAACTCCGGCTATTACGCGCCGATTCCAAAGCAGAACATGATCAGCTTGCCGACCCAGGCCAGTGAAGTCATTTTCCGTGACTGGAAAGCGCTGGGTGCCCAGTACGTCATGGTCGGCAACATCACGCCTGCCGGCGGACGTCTGCAGATCCAGTACGCTCTGTTTAACGTAGCCACCGAGCAACAGGTTCTCACCGGTAACGTGTCGGGTACCAACGATCAACTGCGGGACATGGCGCATTACATTGCCGACCAGTCGTTCGAGAAGCTCACCGGCATCAAGGGCGCGTTTTCTACCCGCATGCTTTACGTGACGGCCGAGCGTTTCTCCGAGAACAACACGCGTTACACCTTGCAGCGTTCGGATTACGACGGTGCTCGGGCAGTAACCCTGCTGCAATCGCGTGAGCCAATCCTGTCGCCACGTTTCGCGCCGGACGGCAAGCGTATTGCCTATGTATCGTTCGAACAGAAGCGCCCGCGCATTTTTGTTCAGCACATCGATACCGGTCGCCGTGAGCAGATCACCAATTTTGAAGGCCTGAATGGCGCGCCTGCATGGTCGCCGGATGGCAGCAAGCTGGCATTCGTTCTGTCCAAGGACGGTAACCCGGAGATCTACGTAATCAATCTGGCTTCGCGCCAATTGAGCCGCGTCACCAACGATTCTTCGATTGATACTGAACCTTTCTTCGGAAAGGACGGGTCTACGCTATACTTCACGTCGGACCGTGGCGGCAAGCCACAGATCTACAAGACAAACATTAATGGCGGCGGTGCCGAACGTGTAACGTTCGTGGGTAACTACAACGCCAACCCGAAATTGTCAGCGGATGAAAAGACGCTGGTAATGATTCACCGGCAGGACGGCTTCACTAATTTCAAGGTGGCAGTGCAGGATTTGGCCCGCGGTAGCGTAAAAATTCTCACAGATAGCAACCTTGATGAGTCGCCTACTGTTGCGCCCAACGGCACCATGGTAATCTACGCCACCCGCCAGCAGGGCCGGGGAGTCTTGATGCTCGTGTCCATTAATGGACGCGTAAGGCTCCCGCTTCCTACCGCTCAAGGCGAAGTCAGAGAACCTTCCTGGTCCCCTTACCTGAACTGACGCGGCGCTACACGATTTGCTTAACACACTGGGGTTCATTAGGAGTTTCAAGATGGAAATGCTGAAGTTTGGTAAATTTGCTGCGCTGGCTCTGGCCATGGCTGTAGCTGTAGGTTGCTCTTCCAAAGGCGGCGACAATGCCGGTGCAGGCGGTGCTGTTGACCCTAACGCTGGTTACGGCACCAACACTGGTGCAGTTGACGGCTCCCTGAGCGAAGAAGCTGCTCTGCGCGCAATCACTACCTTCTACTTCGAATACGACAGTTCGGACCTGAAGCCAGAAGCCATGCGCTCCCTGGACGTGCACGCAAAAGACCTGAAAGCTAACGGCGCTCGCGTTGTTCTGGAAGGCAACACCGACGAACGTGGTACTCGCGAGTACAACATGGCACTGGGCGAGCGTCGTGCGAAAGCCGTTCAACGCTACCTGGTTCTGCAAGGTGTTTCCCCAGCTCAGCTGGAACTGGTTTCCTACGGCGAAGAGCGTCCAGTTGCTACCGGCAACGACGAGCAGTCCTGGGCTCAAAACCGTCGCGTCGAACTGCGTAAGTAATTTGACATGCGAACGTGCCGACGTGCTCTAACCGTTTTGGCCCTCGCCCTTCCGCTTTCAGCGTTGGGTGCGGCACCTGTGGTCGATAACAATTCTGGCTCTGGCAGCAGCAGTTATCCGCCAGCGGGTTATGGCACGTCCGGCGCCTATGCCGGGGGAGGGGTTACGGCCCCTGCCTCGGCACAAGGTCAGCTGTTCATGCAATTGCAGCAAATGCAGGACGAAATCGCGCGTTTGCGCGGTGTTGTTGAGGTCCAGCAGAATGATATCCAGCGCATGAAGCAGGAAGCTCTGGAGCGTTATCAGGAACTCGATCAACGCATAGCCAGTGGCGCAGCCGCTCCGGCTACCAATAATTCTCAACCTTCTGGTGGCGCTATCGACGCCAGTGGGACGCCTTCGGCCTCAGCGGCTCAGCAGGCACCGGCAGCAGGCACCGAGCCTCCTGACCCGGCGAAGGAAAAGCTTTATTACGAAGCGGCCTTTGATTTGATCAAGGCAAAGGATTTCGACAAGGCCAGTCAGGCCTTTACCGCTTTCCTGCGCAAATACCCGAACAGCTCGTACGCGGGCAACGCCCAATACTGGCTGGGTGAAGTGAATCTGGCCAAAGGTGACCTTCAGGGTGCCGGTCAGGCGTTCGCCAAGGTCAGTCAGCAGTATCCGAAGCATGCCAAGGTGCCTGACTCGCTGTACAAGCTGGCTGACGTCGAGCGTCGTCTCGGTCACACCGACAAGGTAAAAGGCATATTGCAGCAAGTAGTCGCCCAGTATCCGGGCACCTCAGCTGCACAATTGGCGCAACGAGATCTTCAGCGTCTTTGATGTTCTGACCCGCTGATCAAGAAAGCCGCGCTAGTCGCGGCTTTTTTCGTTAGAATCTCGCACCCGAAATTCCGGTACACCCTACGCTTTTCCGGATTCTGCGATTGCAGGGTCCTTTGAAGTGCCTGACGGAGGCGGACGGCCTGTTTAGCTGTTACGCCCGTGGCTGATATGCAAGACACATTACGCATCACCGAAATCTTTCACTCGTTGCAGGGTGAAACCCGTACGGCTGGCCTGCCTACCGTATTCGTCCGCCTGACCGGCTGCCCATTGCGCTGTCAGTATTGCGACAGTGCCTACGCATTCAGCGGTGGGACCATCCAGACGCTGGATGACATCGTTGGGCAAGTGGCGGCCTATCGTCCTCGCTATGTCTGTGTGACCGGCGGTGAGCCGCTCGCTCAGCCCAATGCCATCCCGTTGCTCAAGCGTCTTTGTGATGCTGGCTATGAGGTCTCACTGGAGACCAGCGGCGCGCTTGATATCTCGGCAGTCGATCCTCGTGTAAGTCGCGTTGTGGACCTCAAGACCCCTGGGTCAAAGGAAGTCTCGCGTAACCGTTACGAGAACATCGAGCTGCTGACGAGAAATGACCAGGTAAAATTCGTGATTTGCTCGCGCGAAGATTATGACTGGGCCGTCTCCAAGCTGATTCAGTACGGTCTTGAACGCCGTGCGGGCGAAGTCCTGTTCTCTGCCAGTCACCACGAGCTTAAAGGTCGTGATCTGGCGGACTGGATCGTTGCCGACAATCTGCCGGTACGGTTGCAGATGCAGTTGCATAAAATTCTTTGGGATGACGAGCCGGGGCGCTGACATGAGTGAATTGACCAATACCGAAAAAAGAGCCGTGATCCTGCTGTCCGGTGGGCTGGATTCTGCAACCGTCGTCGCCATGGCCCGCGCAGAAGGCTACGCCTGCTACACCATGAGCTTCGACTACGGCCAGCGTCATCGCGCCGAACTGGATGCCGCAGCGCGCGTTGCCCGCGATCTGGGTGCAGTCGAGCACAAGGTCATTGGCCTGAACCTCAACGGCATTGGCGGCTCGGCATTGACCGATAGCTCCATCGCCGTGCCGGAGTCGCCCTCTGAAGGCATTCCGATAACTTACGTACCGGCACGCAACACGGTGTTCCTATCATTGGCGCTGGGCTGGGCAGAGGTGCTGGGTGCACGGGATATCTTCATCGGCGTCAATGCCGTGGACTATTCAGGCTATCCCGACTGCCGTCCCGAGTTTGTCGAGTCGTTCGAGCGCATGGCCAACCTTGCGACCAAGGCTGGTGTGGAAGGGCAGGGGTTCACAATCAGAGCGCCGCTGCAGAACCTGAGCAAGTCGGACATCGTCAAGGCAGGCGCTGCTTTGGGGGTCGATTACTCACTGACGGTTTCCTGCTATCAGGCTGATGACCAGGGCCGAGCCTGTGGCAAATGCGACAGCTGTCGCCTGCGCGCCGAGGGCTTCACAGCCGCCGGCATGGCAGACCCGACACGTTATTTTTAAAGTTTTTTGAAAAAGGTGTTGAATTACTGATAAAAATCAGTAATATACGCGCCACACAACAGAGGGTCGTTAGCTCAGTTGGT
>NZ_LJQT01000315.1:0-997 GCF_001400515.1 Pseudomonas meliae
TGTTCAGCGTCTCCCTAACGCCAAGGGCATGGTTCAGGTTGTTTTTGTTCCCCCTGCGCATAATCGACCGTTGCACATTACGCAAACAAACGTTCGAGCTGGTCAAGATAAGCCGGAATCACCAAAAGCCTATCTAGATTCGTACGGCAAATTGCCGTACAGTTGCACAAGGAGGATAAAATCATGCCCACTGCCGTATCCACTGCCCGTCTAGAAGCCAGAATTAGCACCGATTTGCATTCGATGCTTAAGCGTGCAGCCGAACTTCAAGGGCGTACCATGACTGATTTCGTGGTGTCTGCTGTGCAGGATGCGGCGCAACGCGCCATTGAGCAGGCCGAAGTTATCCGGCTATCGCTGGCCGATCAGGATTGCTTTGCACAAGCACTGCTATCACCGGCGCAACCAGTCCGTGCTTTGGAACGTGCTTTTGCTCATCGCAGCAAGCTCTTGCGCACTGAATGAGCGTTGCACCCTTCAGGCTCGCGCTGCTCGATGCCACGCATGATCGCGCGGCATTCAACAGCGATTCGGAGCCATTAAATCGATACCTACGCGAGCAAGTCACCCAAGACGTTCGCCGCCGCGTGGCCGCTTGCTTTGTGGCTTTAGCAGACGGGCAGCGCATCGCGGGTTACTACACATTGGCAGCAGCAAGCCTATTATTGGCCGATCTTCCGGCCAGTATCGGCAAGAAGTTACCGCGCTATCCGACCGTGCCCGCCGTTCGTATGGGGCGCTTGGCTGTCGACCAGGCTTTCAAGTCGCAAGGTCTTGGCGGTGCGCTGCTGGCCGATGCGCTCGACCGTGCTATCCGTTCGGAGATTGCAGCCTTCGCCCTGATGGTGGATGCCAAGGACGAGGCGGCAGTGGCTTTCTATGGGCATCACGGTTTTATTGCATTGCCAGATTCGCCGCATACCCTATTTTTGGCGTTAGCAACCGTCCAAAATTTGCTAGGTATCCTCTGAAAAAGTCCATTTTTTTGGAGAGGAAC
>NZ_LJQT01000088.1:0-25414 GCF_001400515.1 Pseudomonas meliae
AAAAAAACTGATACTCCCCCCAAAATACTTTCCAACTCGCCACATCGTGGAAGCAAAACGAATCCCACCCTATTTGTGGGAAAAAGTCATTCCCGATGTAAGGCGCTTGATCAACATGTGTAAGCCCGATCCTTAATTATAAAAATGTAACTACAAGGTATTTCCGCGCACGACACACAGTGATATCTCTCCCTGCCGCATTAATAAAAGTCATACCCCTATAAAGATCATTCACCGAAATGGCTTCCTTGGTGGGGCTACCCTGCATTTTTCCGTCTCTACGATAACCGCACCGACGAATTGCTCTCGGAAACCGAGATTCATGATCTGGAGTCGGCAGGTGGGCCAATGTCTTGGGGCGGTGGGTCAGGAATGGCCTATGCCGGAATGATCCTCATCGGGCCGAACGTCTCTGATTGCGTCGGTGATCAACCTGCCATTCCTTGAATCCCCGACGACCTTTCACCCATCCTCGCGCGCACCAAAATAAAAGCGGAACCGAATCCACATATCGACCACCCATCCAGACAGGTACGAAAACCTCCCGTTCAAGCAGGGAAACGTTTCAGGCACCTGCCACAGCTGACTCACCAACGGAAGCAAACCGCGAGTCAGCAACGTAGCCCCCGTTATGCCCCCGAGCAAACACGCCTGCCCCGTGCCGCCCTGGCAGTTTGAAGAAGTGTCGCCTGCAACCTCTTGGCGTCATGGCGACAGCCCTTCAAACACGTTTTACGCACCACCGAATGTGCAGTGTCGATTACTACCACCACCTGTATTGATCTGTCGAACTTGATATCTGAGCCGATGGAGCCCGCTCATGACCTTAAGAATCAATACTCGTTCTGCTACCCCGGTTGTACCTCTGGAAACAGGATCTTCGTCGCAGCCGGCAGTACCGTCTGTCACGGCAAGACCGACTGAGCCTCCGCCAGTCGCCAATCCTGCTGCACCTAAATCAGCGCCAGGTGTTCAGCAAACTCACGGGCTGAAGACGCGCATCGCTGGCAAGCTTTCCGAGCGTCAGACCAATTTCAGTCTCGGTATTCCCGGCACCGGTCGTACTTTAAACCGGCCCTTGCGCAGCGGGATTCCGGAGGAAGGTGAGCACCTATCGAGCGAGGAGAAACACGATCCGTTGCTAAAAGAAGCGCATGAACTGCAGCGCATGGTCGATTCGGCGCTGACCCACCTGAAGGCGGCGCCGACGTCTCTCTGGGAGCGCCCCGCCCCTTCAACGGTAAGGGGTATTACCACCAAGGTTTTTCCGTGGCTAAAGCCTGCCCCGCTACGCGAGGTCGCCAGCAATGGCAGCAACGCCAAGACCAAGGCCGATAAATCACAGCAGAGCCCTGAAACCATCGCAGCGGCGGTGAAAGAGTTGAGCACCCGGCTGGATCATCAGAGCAAGGTGCTCGCCACAGCCACCCTCGCATTGGTCGCTGCGCGCGAGCATCTTGAATCGCTCGAACAGGCCACCCCGCCCACGTCGACCGAACGACTGGACCATGCCAGGGCTCGCGTTCAACAGGCCGACTCCACCACCCGCCTGGCCAGCCAGCAACTTCGGGAGCTGATTCAGGGCACAGAGGTACTGCAACTGGGCGCGCTGAGTGAGGGGCAGGATCAGGTTAAACAGAAAGCCGAGTTCTCTCAGCAGTGGCTGGGCGAGTTGCGCACACGCATGCAGGCGCTGGATGTCCGTTTCGCCGACCGGCACGCTGCCATCGAAATCGAACTGCAACTCAAGGTGGCAGAGACTCGTGAGCTGATTTCACTCGATCACGACATGACCGCGGCCGAGCACACGGCCGCGCACGCCAATACGCAGCTTTCTGCGTTGCGCGCCCAGCGACAGGAGACGCCCGAAGGGTCAGACGAAGCCGACAGGCTGGACACCGCCATTGGACAGACGCTTGCAACGCGTTCACAGGCCATGCAAACACATCAGCAACTGGCAAAAAGACTGGTGCGGGTCGATGCCGATGTTGCGCGCCTGAACGACGAGCTGGGCGAGATTCATCAGCGAATCGCGATCGTCAATGACGAGCGCTTTGCACTCAAGACACTTGATCAGAAACTGCCCGCATCAGACCAGGTCACCACGCCTGCAGAGGGCGAGGCCCAAGAACGAATCGATAAAACCGCTCTCAAGAACGTCCGCGAGCAGTACCTCGCCAGTCAGATCAGTGCAGCGCACGCTTTTGCAGCAACCGGTGCGGATAAAATTCAAGCGGCCCTGCAACGTATCGGCGATCGCCTGCAAGGCACGCCGCCACCCACATCGCTGCCAGCTTTCGCGGTTATCGAGGTAATAACGTCGGCGCTGGCAGACGTGACGGGCAATGACGCCACACGTGCCAACCGTGTGCTCGACGTACTGAGCCAGCACCCACTGGAACATTGGCCACGCGTTGCCGAAGAAATGTCGAAGTCGGTCAGGACCCGCAGCGCCACAAACAACAGCATTCAGCAGGACACGCTCAACCTCTGTCGAAAACTGGCAACTGTGCCGCGTGGCATGGAAATGCTGCAAGTGCTCTCCAGCGATGGCACTGCACCGATAGTGGCCGAGCGGGCCAAGCCTTTGCGCGTGTTCTGGAATGCCGATGAAGCGCAGCAGAAAGAGCCCGACGGCAAGGTCAAGGCATGGCTGCAAACCGCCAAACAGGTGGCGCGCAGCAAGCTGGATGGAGACGAGAAGTCGTTCGACGATGTTGATCACGCCGCCTTCAACGCGGTTCGTAACGGTTATTTCAGCAACGCTCCCGGCACGCCCTATGCGCAGCATGACCAGCGCCTGAAAAAAGCGACGATGGAATGGGTCATGCGCGCCGTGGCGGCCAATACCCCGGAGCAAGCAACAGTAACTGCCCCAGCGAAAAGCTCGTTACCACGCCGCCTGGTCCCCACGCTGAACAAAACACCCTTTGCTAAATCGACGCTGGATCGGGCCTACTCGGTGGGCGAAAGCATGGGCCTGCAATCGCCCAGAAAGCAGGTTGATCAGGTGATTTCTGCGCGTATCAGCATGCTGGAAGAAACCCTGAAAAACGCCAAGGGTGCACCAGGACTGCAACTTGAAATCTCGGCCGCCCACGCCATGCTCGATCACCTCAAATCTCTGGAAAAGAAAGGCACTCACCTGTCGCAGGTTACGCTTAAAAATCGCGATGGCAAATCGATGCAAAGCCTGCTCAAGGCCCGCGTTCAACAGCAGCGGCTATCACAGATATGGGATAAGCCGGACGCGAACGGCAAGCGCGCAGTCAACGTACTGCACAAAGCTCAGCACATCGAACTGCCGCCGCTGTACAGCGAACTGGCGAACAGCAAGCTGTCGGTCTACGAGGCAATCAATCGCGTGGATGAGCACCTGCGCGAGATATTGCCGCCAGCGCTGCAACCTGCTCAGTCTGTTGAAGAGGTGCTTGATCAGGACTTGAACGCGGCGATAAAACTGCTGAAAACCCGGCATTTGAGCGAGAAAAGCGACATTGTGACGTTTTTCAAGCCGTTCATTCTTGAAAGCCGCCTGCGCGACCGGCTTCGGCTGGGCGGCGGAGGCACGCTGGGCGTAGGCTTGCCGTCGCTGCCCTACAGCTTGATATCGCCCATCGTGTCACCGATCTTTTCGGCAGAGAAATCTCGCAGTGACGAAGCGTTTGCCCAGTTGTTCATGCCGATTCTGGGGATGGAAATGTCCTTTGGCAAAGCACGAACCGAAGCCGCCGAGGTCACCATCGGTGTGGCGGCAGGAAGCGCGGTTGCAGAGGGTGTGGGGATACAGGCTGCGCTCATTGGCCGCTTTACCGCTCAGGAAACCCAAACCAGCTCGACCCTCATGCGCTTTTTCCGCACCCGTCACAAGGACGATGAAATGCGCGGCAACATGCTGACCGCGCTGGACAGCATGGTGCGCTGGGACATCATCGACCCGCAAAAGGGCCAGCGCTACGCCGGGCCGCTGGAAGCCATACTGGCGCGTAACCCGGAGGTCTCTGTCAGCCAGATAGATGCGACGTCCAGCACCCGGAACGTCGCGGCGCGTGTGGCATTGCGCGTCCCGGCGGTACGTTTCAAGGATGGCGCAAGCGATGCCTCTCAAACCCTGACGCCGGAACCTTCGGTGTACGTCGAAGCGGATCGAATCAAGGAAACACGCACGGAAACCGGCGGATTCATCAGCGTTGTCGGCGCCAAGGGTGACACTGCTCAGCAACGGGCGGGGGTCACCGCCAACCTGAACTTCGCGCCGATTGCCAGCTCGGCCACGTCAGTAGAAAAAGGTGCCAACCATGGGGTTCAGGGTCAGGGGCTGGGTTTGCAACTGGGCATGTCCCGAGACCTGGCCTGGGCGCTGGAAAAGAACGAAATATCGCCCTTCCTGATTGGCGACAAACAGGACGCCGATCTGGACCGGCACTACTCCACGCCGCGCGACATGCAGGCCGAAATCACCGCCAACCGCGATCTGTGGTTGATGCGTTGCATCGAAACACTGGAGCCGGATGAGACAGGCAACAAAAACACCCCCGACAACCGCCTGCGCGCGGCTATACACCTTGACGCTTTCGAGGCGACAATCAAACGTCTGGGCAAGGACAGCAAGTATTGCCAGTACAACGTCAATTACTCGATGAAGGGCCGGGCAGGCGCCGAAATAGACGGCTATCGCGGCATTCAGGCTGTGGCTTTGCAGCGCGGGGATGTGCAGGCAGCGGAGAAGGCCCAGCAGGCCATTGACGATATTTTGCTGACCAAAGAAACCTGGCGACCACTGATGTTGATCGTTCGTGAACGGGCACGGGACTCAACCGTTGTCGGCTGGCGTAACCTGCTGCGTTGGCAGAAGCTCTCCAATATCGACGGTCAGCGCACTGCAGCGCAGTTTCCGCCGCCATGAAAACGGGGATCGACACGCTGGTCATTCAACTGTACGACTAACGCGTCAATTCATTCCCAGCTCACGCTTTACCAACTTCACCAGCTGCTTGGTGTTAAGCGGCTTGAGCAGGAAGTCCACCACGTTCAAGTGCATGGCATCGATGGCATCGCGCACGTTGGCATCGCCGGAGACGATAATGATCGGCAGTTCGGCGCGATCCGACTCCCTTACCTTGCGGATCAGGTCCAGCCCGTCGAAAGGTGCCATGCGCAAATCGGTAATCAGCAGTCCGATGGACTGACGCGTCTGGATCATTTCAAGCGCGCTGTCGCCACCGGGTGCGGTCATGCAACTGATGTCATTGAGGCTCAGAATTTCGGCCAGCAGCTCGCGCGCGTCGCTGTCGTCATCGACGATCAGAACTCGTTGCGGTGCGTCACGGGCGGGCGTGAGCATGACCTCATGGAGGGCATTGCGCTCTTCATCGCTCAAAATGTCGTGGTCAATCATTGCAGTCTCATCATTCCCTGAACTAATCCGACAGCAGATATGGATAAATCTGCGATGCATTTCGTCGGCATCCTGGCCAGTCTTCGCTCGCAATCCATTGCGTTCGTCAAATCAGTTACGCCGCAGCAGGCACGGCACTGTCACTCGGTTCAAGCGTAAGACTTACGTCCAATGGGCACCTGGCTGCAAGCGGCCGACCATGAGCACCAATAACAAGAACGCGGAACAGGCCATGAGCAAGGCAGATGCTTTCACCCAGGCAGGCAAGACAGCCGTGCTACAGAACATACACGGCACCATGCAGTTTCTGCAAAAATTCCCGCCTTTCAACCAGATGGAAAACGCGCATCTGGCGTACCTCGTAGAGCAGTGTCAGCTCCGGTTCTATGCTGCGGATGAAAGCATCATCAAGCCTGGCGATGGCCCGGTAGAGCACTTTTACATCGTCAAGCAGGGGCGAATCGTCGGTGAACGTCCGCATTCTGCCAAAGGCGGCACAGAAACAACATTTGAAATTACCACTGGCGAGTGTTTTCCACTTGCGGCCCTGCTGGGCGAGCGTGCCACTCGCACTGAACACCTGGCTGCAGAAGACACCTTCTGCCTGCAATTGAACAAGCAGGCGTTCATCAAGCTATTCGCGCTTTCCACAACGTTTCGCGACTTTGCCCTGCGTGGTGTCAGCAGCCTGCTGGATCAGGTCAATCAGCAGGTCCAGCAGCGCGCCGCTGAAACCCTGGGCACGCAGTATTCCCTGAATACACGTCTGGGCGAACTGGCCATGCGTCACCCGGTGATGTGCAGCCCTGAAACACACATGCGCGACGCGGTGAAACTGATGCATGAACAGCAGGTAGGCAGCATCGTGATTGTCGACGAGCAGCAGGCCCCGCTGGGGATTTTTACCCTGCGCGACCTGCGTGAGGCAGTTGCCGATGTGAATGCCGATTTCAGCGCGCCGGTCAGACGCACCATGAGCCTGTCGCCGTTCCATCTGAGCCCGGACGCCAGCGCATTCGACGCGGCCATCGCCATGACCGGACGTCACATCGCCCACGTGTGCCTGGTCAGAGACGGGCGATTGTGTGGCGTGGTATCGGAGCGCGATTTGTTTTCCTTGCAACGGGTCGACCTGGTCCACCTGGCACGGACCATCCGCAATGCGCCGCGTATCGAGGCGCTCGCCGGTTTGAGGGGCGATATCGTCCAGTTGGTCGACCGCATGCTGGCCCATGGTGCCTCTTCGACCCAGATAACCCAGATCATTACCCTGCTCAATGACCACACCGTGTGCCGCGTGATCGAGCTGACGCTTGCAGAAAATGGCGACCCCGGCATTGCATTCAGTTGGCTGTGCTTTGGCAGCGAAGGCCGTCGCGAGCAGACGCTGCATACCGATCAGGACAACGGCATTCTGTTTGAAGCCAGCGATGCGGCGGAGGCAGAGCAGATCCGCACGTTATTGTTGCCGATTGCCGAACGTATCAATCAGAGCCTGGCACAGTGCGGTTTTACCCTGTGCAAGGGCAACATCATGGCCGGCAACCCCGACCTGTGCCTGTCCCGGCTCGAATGGTCACAGCGCTTTGCAGCCTTTATCCGCGAGGCAACTCCGGAGAACCTGCTGGCATCGAGTATCTATTTCGATCTGCGCGTGGTCTGGGGCGATGAGAGCGGCGGCGAGCAACTGCGCCGCGGCGTTCTTGATCAGGTAGCAGACAACAAGCTGTTCCAGCGCATGATGGCCGAGAACGCACTGCGCCAAAGGCCGCCGGTGGGCCGCTTCAAGGATTTCGTCCTGGCGCGCAAAGGCAGCGAAAAAGACACCCTGGACCTCAAGACCGAAGGCCTGACGCCCTTTGTCGACGGTGCGCGCCTGCTGGCGCTTGCCAATGGTGTCGGCGTCAACAATACCCAGGAACGCCTGCGCCAACTGGTCGAACGTGAAGTCATCGACCCCCTGGATGGCGCTGCGTATGAAGAGGCGTACCACTTCATTCAGCAGACCCGCATGCAGCAACATCAATTGCAAAGCCGCCAGAACCTTCCTTATTCCAACCGCATCGACCCTGACACGCTCAACCATCTGGACAGACGCATTCTGCGCGAATCGTTTCGCCAGGCGCAGCGGCTGCAAACCAGCCTGACCCTGCGTTATCAACTATGAACCTGTTCGAATGGCTCAAGCCGCGCGCGAAAAAGACACCCTTGCAAGCGCATCAACTGGATCGCCTCAAAAAGCTGCCGGTCTGCGCGAACCTCAGCGACAAGCCGTTGCGCCAACAGCGCTGGGTCGTGCTGGACCTTGAAACCAGTGGCTTGAACATGAACCGCGATCAAGTGCTGTCCATCGGTGCGGTCGTAATTGAAGACGGTGCCATCGACCTGGGCCAGCAGTTCGAACGTACGCTGTTGCGCGTCGACCACAAGGTCAGCCCGGCCGTGCTTATTCATGGTTTGGCGCCCAGTGCGATTGCCGCGGGCAGCGAGCCGGCCGAGGCGTTGCTGGATTTCATGGAGTTCGTCGGCGAAAGCCCGATTCTGGGTTTTCATGCGCCGTTCGATCAGCACATGCTGTCGCGCGCACTGAAAGAAAGCCTGGACTACCGCTTGCGGCATCCGTTTTTCGATGCCGCAGAAATAGCCCCGATGCTCTGTGAACAAGCCAACCTGCGTCACGCAGGGCTGGACGACTGGACGCAGTTTTTTGGCCTGCATGCCGAAGAGCGTCACAACGCCAGCGCTGATGCACTGGTCACCGCAGAGCTGGCGCTGATCCTGTTCAGCCAAGCCCGTCGTCAGCAGATCGACAGCCCGCGGCTACTGGAGGAGCGACTCGGGCAATGGCGCAGACGCAAGCAATCGCACTCGTTTTGACTGCGACCTGCACTTAGCTCTGGGAAATGGTCTTGGCGATTACATCCACCGTCGCGTCGACCTGCTCGCGGTAACGCTTAAGCTCGACCTTGTGCAATTGCTCAAGCTCGATTTGCTGCGAACAGAGGTTCAGCGCAGCCAGAACCAGCAGACGGTCACCGATCAACGTCGGGTATTTGCGCTTGGTGTCGGCCAGCGACGCGTTGAGCATCGCCGCGGCCTTCATGAGGGTCAGGTCTTCACCGGCAGGGGCTTTGACCGAGTACTCATTACCCAGAATGGTGAGAACGGTTACACCGTTGCCATCGACGTTCATGCGCCAACAGCGCTTGCGCTGGTCGCGCGATCAACCAGTGCCTGGATACGGGCGGCGGTGCTGCCCTGCTTCTCTTCCTGCTCCATCAGGCTCAGTTGCAAGTTCTCGTTCTCGTCCTTGGCTTTTGCCAGCTCGGCACCGAGCTGTGCATTTGTGTCTTGAAGGGCCTGGTTCTGTTGCACCAGATCACCGACAAGTTGTTCCAATTGGCTAAGGGAGGCTTCCAACATTTTGATTTCTCAAGCAAATTTCAACGGGCGCGTACGATAAAGAAAAGTCGCTGCGCATGCCAGCGCTCAGGCTTTGATACTGATCTGTCATGACGTTGACACGTCCATAACGTAGACGCGTAGGGGGCTTGTGACTACGTATTCGGAATCCGGTTCCTGCTGTTCGTCAGACCGCCCAGAACTGCGACAAATGCGCGCAGCCAATGGGCAAACTGACATCACCCTACCCCCCCCTCAACCCAGCCTTTTCAAGGGTTTGCGCGAATGTCAGCCATATCCAAAGATAACCGTCAGTAATAAGTCGTCAATATTTAGTGCCTACTGACTCAAGACGTTAGTCGCATGACCGATAGGCAGCCATTCACCGCATTCCCTTCACCGTTAAATCGCATGGATTGCGTACCTGACCCTGGAAGCTTTCTATGTCCCTGCGAAATATGAACATCGCGCCCCGAGCGTTTCTTGGATTTGCCATGATCGGCACACTCATGTTGATTCTGGGTGTATTTGCACTGTCTCAGATGAGCAAGATCCGTGGCGCCACTGAAGTGCTGGCCGACAACAGTGTGCCGAGCATCAAGAGCCTTGACCGATTCGCTGAAGTCAGCATTCGTTTGCGCGTTCTGTCCTATCGATTGCTGGTCAACCGCGACCCGGAAACCCAGCAGAAAACCATCGAGTTGATGGCGATGCGCAACAAGCAGATCACTGACGCTCAGGCGATTTACGAGAAGCTCATCAGCGATCCCGACGAGCGCAATCTTTACAGCCAGTACGTACAACTGCTGGGACAATATCGCCAGCTTGAAGAGCGCCTGAAGACCCTGACTCGCGCCAACAAGATCGATGAATTGCAGGGCCTGCTCAATAACGAAATGCTCAACAACTCCGACCAGATGAATGTTGTGCTCAGCAAACTGGTGGAGTTCAACACGGCTCAGTTGAACCAGGCGAAGAAGGATGCGTCCAGCGAGTACGATTCGGCATTCAATCTGGTCGTCGGACTGTTGATCGCTGCCACCCTGCTGACCATCGTGTTTGCCTGGATGCTGATCAAAAGTATTACCACGCCGATTGCCACGGCTCTGCATGCAGCGGAAACCATCGCACAAGGCAACCTGACCCGGCCGATCCAGATCGACGGTACCGATGAAGCCGGTCGTTTGCTGCTGGCCATGAAAACCATGCAGGACAAGCTGCGCGATACGTTGCAGGGAATTTCCGGTTCGGCCACGCAACTGGCCTCGGCTGCTGAAGAGCTCAATGCTGTCACCGACGAAAGCGCACGCGGGCTGGTGCAGCAGAACAACGAAATAGAGCAGGCTGCAACCGCGGTCAACGAGATGACCAGCGCCGTGGAGGAAGTCGCGCGCAATGCCGTCAGCACGTCACAAGCGTCTCGCAATGCTGCGACATCTGCTGGCGACGGTCGTGATCTGGTTCAGGAAACCGTCAGCACCATCGAACGCATGAGCGGCGATGTGAAAGGTACGGCTGAACTGATCATCAATCTGGCCAGTGAATCGCGTGATATCGGTAAGGTGCTGGACGTGATTCGCGGCCTGGCAGACCAGACCAATCTGCTCGCCCTCAACGCCGCCATCGAGGCTGCACGCGCTGGTGAAGCCGGGCGTGGCTTTGCTGTAGTCGCCGACGAAGTCCGCGCCCTGGCGCACCGCACGCAGCAATCGACCAGTGAAATCGAACGCATGATCGGTAGCATTCAGAGCGGTACAGAGCAGGCAGTGAGTTCGATGCGCAACAGCACCGAACGCGCCGAATCGACGTTGAACATCGCCAAAGGCGCGGGCTTGGCGCTGAACACCATCAACGTTGCAGTCGAAGAGATCAACGAACGCAACATGGTCATCGCCAGTGCTGCCGAAGAGCAGGCGCAAGTCGCTCGCGAAGTGGACCGCAACCTGGTCAACATCCGCGACCTGTCTGCACAATCCACCACCGGCGCCAATCAGACCAGCGCGGCCAGCACCGAGCTATCCCGCCTGGCCGTGGACCTCAACAGCATGGTGTCGCGCTTCGCACTGTAAACACGCGAAAACTCAACTGGCGTGCCGGCGCTCCGCGTCAGTACGCCGTTCTGGACGCTCCGCGTCCTCTTGTGGCGTAGGGCGACTAAAGCCTCACACTCGCAAACGTCGATTCATTACGCGCCTGACTCAACGCCGACATCGGTCCGGACAATGGGGCGAGCACCATTGCCTGCGGGATCGGCATCATGGCGACCTGTTGCGCGGTGTTGGAACCCACGCGCTCGTCACGCGGCGGAATGCCGAAGTATTCGCGGTAGCATTTGGAGAAGTGTGGCGTCGATACGAAGCCGCACACCGACGCCACTTCGATGATCGACATCGGTGTCTGCTTGAGCAGTTGCCGGGCGCGGATCAGGCGCAGTTTCAGGTAGTAGCGCGACGGCGAGCAGTGCAGGTATTTCTGGAACAGTCGCTCCAGCTGCCTGCGCGACACGGCGACGTACACCGCCAGCTCGTCAAGGTCGATCGGCTCTTCAAGATTGGCCTCCATCAACGCCACAATTTCCTGCAGCTTTGGCTGATTGGTACCCAGCATGTGCTTGAGCGGCACGCGCTGATGATCCTGTTCGTTGCGAATGCGTTCGTAGACGAACATCTCGGAAATCGCGGCCGACAATTCACGGCCATGATCGCGACTGATCAGGTGCAGCATCATGTCCAATGGCGCCGTGCCACCCGAGCTGGTGAAGCGGTTGCGGTCCAGGGTAAACAGCCGGGTGCTCATCGACACGCGTGGAAAGGCTTCCTGCATTGAAGCCAGACACTCCCAATGCACACTGCAATCGAAGCCATCCAGCAAGCCGGCACACGCCAGCGCCCAACTGCCGGTGCACACCGCGCCGAGGCGACGTGACTGACGCGCCTGGCTCTGCAGCCAGCTCACGTGTTCACGCGTCACGGTGCGCTGAATGCCGACACCACCACAGACGATGACGGTATCGAGTGCCGGAGCCTTGTGCATGGCGGCATCCGGTGTGATCTGCAAACCGTCACTGGCCCACACCTGACCGCCGTCCACGCTCAGCGTGGTCCAGCGATACAGCTCGCGGCCCGACAGCTGGTTAGCCATGCGAAGAGGTTCTACCGCCGATGCGAGGGAGATCAGGGTGAAGTTATCCAGCAGCAGAAAGCCGATGGATTGTGGCGCGCGGTTCTGAGGTTGGGCCCCTTGATTGAACGATGTCATCACACTATCTCCTCACATATGGCATTGGTTGGCCCCAGGACAGGCTCTTCTTATAGCCCTCTTCATTGATGGGCTTTGTGATGACATCGCAAATCCCATGCCGGAAATTGATCAGCCATTCAACAACACCTGAAAACGACGTCGCGAAGTGTCTATCCAGCAGCGACCCGAGTGTCTGTTTGCGACGCCAAGGCGCGCTGGCTGCACTCCTGATGAGCAATTCGGTAGCACGCGGGGAAACGTCATGGGGCTAGACGTGCCCCAAGTGCTACTCAAGGCACGCCCTGAAAAATCAGATCGTCAGCGGGTTTTCGCGCTAAAAGGTGGCGGCCATCGAGACGTGTGATCAAAAACCGCGCAGCCATCAAAAGTGATGGTCAGACCTGACGTCACGACCGCACGGGCTGACCCGATAATGAACTTGTCGGCGTTACCCCCCTCCAAAAGACCGCGTTCGCGCAGGCACCGACCTGCCAACCGACCGCTGCCGACCTGCGCAGCGACTGTGTAACGTACTGGCCGTTTTTCAGCAGTCCCAACACTGCAACCGGGCGTGTGTACGATGCAACGAATCTGTAAGCGACCTTGCGCGCACTGGATACGACGCCTCCTGCACTGGATACGACGCCCCCTGTAGGCGTTTGATTTTCCCTGTTACATGATCGGTTCCGACTCGATCGCCCGGCGCAGTGATGGAGCTTCGCGAAAAGCCTCGCCAACCCATAAGCCGCGTCAGCGTTCACCTGCTGATGACTAGAAGAAACTCACAGGAGTCCACCCATGAAAGGTTCCAAATCGTTGCTGTTGGCCGCTACGCTCTGTATGCCGGTGCTTGCTCAGGCAGCCGAGCCAGAGGCCTGTCATACGGTCAACTTCTCCGACGTAGGCTGGACCGATATCACCGTTACTACTGCGGTCACCAGCGCCGTACTCGAGTCCTTGGGTTACACGACCAAGACCACCATGATTTCCGTACCGGTGACCTACAAGTCGCTGGCCGACGGCAAGAACATGGACGTGTTCCTCGGCAACTGGATGCCGACCATGGAAAACGACATCAAGCTGTATCGCGAAGCCGGGACTGTCGAAACCGTGCGTGCCAACCTGGAGAACGCCAAGTACACCCTGGCAGTGCCTCAGGCGCTTTACGACAAAGGCCTGCATGACTTCGCCGACATCGCCAAATTCAAGAAGGAACTGGGCGGCAAGATCTACGGCATCGAGCCCGGCAATGATGGCAATCGCCTGATCCAGAGCATGATCGACAAGAACGCCTTCGGCCTCAAGGACGCAGGTTTCAAGGTTGTAGAGTCCAGCGAAGCCGCAATGCTTTCGCAGGTCGACCGCGCCGTGAAACGCAAAAACGATGTCGTGTTCCTCGGCTGGGAACCGCATCCGATGAACACGCGTTTCAAGATGAAATATCTGACTGGCGGTGATGACTTCTTCGGCCCCAACTATGGCCAGGCGACCATCTACACCAACACCCGCAAAGGCTACAGTCAGGAATGCAGCAACGTAGGTCAGTTGCTCAAGAACCTGTCCTTCACACTGGACATGGAAAGCACCCTGATGGGCAACGTCCTGGACGACAAAATGAAGCCTGATGCCGCCGCCAAGGCGTGGATCAAGAAAAACCCGCAAGTACTCGACACCTGGCTCGCCGGCGTGACCACCGTCGATGGCAAGCCAGGCCTGGAGGCAGCCAAAGCCAAGTTGACCCAGTAAGCCGACAGCAGGCGGGGCTGACCCGCCTGCTGCCCTCTTCACCTTCCGCAAGCGGACACCCGAAATCATGCTGACTGACCATAAAATCCCTCTGGGCGAGTACATCGCCGCATTTGTCGATTGGTTGACGGCCAACGGCGCCGACTACTTCGACGCGATTGCCTCGACACTGGAAATGATGATCCACGGGTTCACTTTCGCGCTGACCTGGTTCAATCCATTCGTACTGATCGGCCTTATCGCCGCCCTCGCGCATTTCATCCAGCGCAAGTGGGGCCTGACGGTTTTCGTCATCCTTTCGTTTCTGCTGATCCTCAACCTGCATTACTGGCAGGAAACCATGGAAACCCTGGCGCAGGTGCTCTTCGCCACGCTGGTGTGTGTCGTCATCGGCGTGCCGCTGGGCATCATTGCCGCGCACAAGCCGCTGTTCTACACCATCATCCGGCCATTGCTCGATCTGATGCAGACTGTTCCCACGTTCGTCTATCTGATCCCGACCCTTACGCTATTCGGTCTGGGCGTGGTGCCCGGCCTGATCTCGACCGTGGTCTTCGCCATTGCTGCACCGATTCGCCTGACGTATCTGGGCATCCGCGATGTACCCCAGGAATTGCTGGACGCCGGCAAGGCCTTCGGCTCGTCGCGCCGCCAGTTGCTGACCCGCATCGAACTGCCCTACGCCATGCCCAGCATCGCTGCCGGGATCACCCAGTGCATCATGCTGTCGTTGTCGATGGTGGTGATTGCCGCGCTGGTCGGTGCCGATGGTCTGGGCAAACCCGTGGTCAACGCACTGAACACAGCCGATATCGCGCTCGGCTTCGAAGCCGGTCTGGCAATCGTATTGCTGGCCATCATGCTCGACCGCATTTGCAAACAACCCGAAGCCAAGGTAGGGTCCGACGCATGAGTATCATCAAATTCGACAAGGTAGACGTCATCTTCTCCAAGGATCCGCGTGAAGCCCTCAAGCTGCTGGACGAAGGCCTCACGCGTGACCAGATTCTGAAGAAAACCGGGCAGATCGTCGGCGTCGAGAACGCCAGTCTGGACATCGAGAAAGGCGAAATCTGCGTGTTGATGGGCTTGTCCGGCTCGGGTAAGTCCAGCCTGTTGCGCTGCATCAACGGTCTCAATACCGTCAGCCGTGGCTCGTTGTTCGTCGAGCATGAAGGCTCGCAGATCAACATCGCCAACTGCAGCGCGGCCGAACTGAAGATGATGCGCACCAAACGCATTGCGATGGTCTTTCAGAAGTTCGCCCTGATGCCCTGGCTGACAGTACGCGAGAACATCAGCTTCGGCCTGGAAATGCAGGGTCGCCCGGAAAAGGAACGACGCAAGCTGGTCGATGAAAAGCTCGAGCTGGTGGGCCTGACCCAGTGGCGCAACAAGAAGCCGGACGAGCTGTCCGGCGGCATGCAGCAGCGAGTCGGGCTGGCCCGCGCACTGGCAATGGATGCCGACATTCTGCTGATGGACGAACCGTTCTCGGCGCTTGACCCGCTCATCCGCCAAGGCTTGCAGGACGAACTGCTGGCCCTGCAAAGCAAGCTGAGCAAGACCATCGTCTTCGTCAGCCACGACCTGGATGAAGCCCTGAAGCTCGGCAGCCGAATCGCGATCATGAAAGACGGCCGCATCGTGCAATACAGCGTGCCAGAGCAGATCGTGCTCAATCCGGCAGACGAATACGTGCGCACCTTCGTTGCGCACACCAATCCACTGAACGTGCTGTGTGGTCGTAGCCTGATGCGCACGGTCGATGAGTGCACGCACGTCAACGATTCGGTGTGCCTGGGCCCGAGCGGCGACTCATGGCTTGACCTGGCCGAAGGCAATGTGATCAAGGGCGCACGGCAAGGTGCTACGCCCCTCGATCTGCAGAACTGGACCCCCGGCCAGGACGTCGGCACGCTCGACCGTCGCCCTACCCTGGTGCACTCCAACATCGGCATGCGCGACGCATTGCAGATCCGCTACCAGACCGGCAACAAGCTGGTCCTGCAGGACGGCAATAAAGTGGTCGGCATTCTCGGGGATACCGAGCTGTATCACGCGCTGCTGGGCAAAAACCACGGCTAAGGCCTGAAAATTAAAGTCTGAAACCGACAAGCCCGCTTCCCTGTGCTGGAATCACTCCAGCCGGGAGCGGGCTTTTTCGTTTGCGGCCTCGTCACCGCGCAACGCCTCTTCTGCTATTTCCGTTCCCTTGGCCCCCATGTCGTAAACGCACCTTTGTGTGGCGTCCATAGGCATTTGGCGACTTCGGTCCGGCCCTACCATCGCTCTCAGAGGGCTCTGTTCGGCCCTAACGACAAGTCAGGCGCCGCGCCGCCGCTGGGAGATCCGCGATGTTCAGCAAGCAAGACCAGATCCAGGGTTATGACGACGCACTGTTGTCGGCAATGAACGCCGAGGAGCAGCGTCAGGAAGACCATATCGAGCTGATCGCCTCGGAGAACTACACCAGCAAACGCGTGATGCAGGCGCAGGGCAGCGGCCTGACCAACAAGTACGCAGAGGGCTATCCCGGCAAGCGTTACTACGGCGGCTGCGAGCACGTCGACAAGGTCGAGCAACTTGCCATCGAGCGCGCCAAACAGCTGTTCGGGGCCGATTACGCCAACGTCCAGCCACACTCCGGCAGCCAGGCCAACGCAGCGGTCTATCTGGCGTTGCTGCAGGCAGGCGACACTGTATTGGGCATGAGCCTGGCGCACGGCGGTCATCTGACCCACGGTGCCAAAGTCAGCTTCTCGGGCAAACTCTACAACGCCGTGCAGTACGGCATCGACACCGCGACCGGGCTGATCGATTACGACGAAGTCGAGCGCATTGCCGTCGAATGCCAGCCGAAAATGATCATTGCCGGCTTTTCGGCCTACTCCAAGACCCTGGACTTCCCGCGCTTCCGCGCAATCGCCGACAAGGTGGGTGCCTACCTGTTCGTCGACATGGCGCACGTTGCCGGTCTGGTTGCCGCCGGTCTTTATCCGAATCCGTTGCCGTATGCCGATGTGGTCACCACCACCACGCACAAGACACTGCGTGGCCCACGCGGCGGCCTGATTCTCGCCAAGGCCAACGAAGAGCTGGAGAAGAAATTCAATTCCGCCGCCTTCCCCGGCGGTCAGGGCGGCCCGCTGATGCACGTTATCGCCGCCAAGGCCGTGTGCTTCAAGGAGGCGATGGAGCCAGGTTTCAAGGCTTATCAACAGCAGGTCATCGACAACGCACAAGCGATGGCGCAGGTATTCATCGACCGCGGCTTCGATGTGGTGTCAGGCGGGACCGACAACCATTTGTTTCTGGTCAGCCTGATCCGTCAGGGCCTGACCGGCAAGGACGCCGACGCCGCTCTGGGCCGTGCGCACATCACCGTCAACAAGAACTCGGTGCCCAACGACCCGCAGTCGCCGTTCGTGACCTCCGGTCTGCGTATCGGCACGCCGGCCGTCACCACCCGCGGCTTCAAGGTGACCCAATGCGTCGAGCTGGCAGGCTGGATCTGCGACATTCTCGATAACCTCGGTGATGCCGATGTCGAGGCCAACGTCGCCAGCCAGGTAGCAGCCCTGTGCGCCGATTTCCCGGTTTATCGCTGAGTCAGGAGTAGCCTTACATGCAGCATTACTCAGGCTTCGGCCTTCTCAAGCATTCCCTCAGCCATCACGAAAACTGGCAGCGCATGTGGCGCACGCCGACCCCGAAAAAGGTCTACGACGTGGTCATCGTCGGCGGTGGCGGGCACGGTCTGGCGACTGCCTACTATCTGGCCAAGGAGCACGGCATCACCAATGTGGCCGTGGTCGAGAAAGGCTGGCTGGGCGGCGGCAACACCGCGCGTAACACCACCATCGTACGCTCCAACTACCTGTGGGACGAGTCTGCCCACCTGTATGAGCACGCGATGAAACTGTGGGAAGGCCTGTCCCAGGACCTGAACTACAACGTCATGTTTTCCCAGCGCGGCGTCTACAACCTGTGCCACACCTTGCAGGACATGCGCGACTCCGAGCGGCGTGTCAGCGCCAACCGCCTGAACGGTGTAGATGGCGAACTGCTCAACGGCAAGCAGGTCGCTGAGGAAATCCCATACCTGGACTGCTCGAAAAACACCCGCTACCCGATCATCGGCGCAACCGTTCAGCGCCGTGGCGGCGTAGCTCGTCACGACGCAGTGGCCTGGGGCTTCGCGCGTGCCGCCGACGCCCTGGGCGTGGACCTTATCCAGCAGACCGAAGTCATCGGCTTTCGCAAGGAAAACGGCGTGTGCATCGGCGTCGAAACCAACAAGGGTTTCATCGGTGCCAAACGTGTCGGCGTGGTAACCGCCGGTAACTCCGGGCACATGGCCAAACTGGCGGGCTTTCGTCTGCCGATCGAATCACATCCTTTGCAGGCACTGGTCTCCGAGCCGATCAAGCCGATTATCGACAGCGTCATCATGTCCAACGCCGTGCATGGCTACATCAGCCAGTCCGACAAGGGCGACCTGGTGATCGGTGCCGGTATCGACAGCTGGGTCGGTTACGGCCAGCGTGGCTCATACCCGGTGATCGAACACACTATTCAGGCCATCGTCGAGATGTTTCCGGTGCTGTCGCGTGTGCGCATGAACCGCCAGTGGGGCGGCATCGTCGACACCACGCCGGACGCCTGCCCGATCATTTCCAAGACGCCGGTGCCGAACATGTTCTTCAACTGCGGCTGGGGCACAGGCGGCTTCAAGGCCACGCCGGGCTCGGGCAACGTATTTGCCGCCAGCCTGGCCAAGGGCGAGATGCACCCGCTGGCCAAGCCGTTCTCCATCGACCGTTTCCACAACGGCGCGCTCATCGACGAACACGGCGCTGCAGCCGTAGCCCACTAACAGGAGAACCCGACCATGCTGCATATCTTCTGTCCTCACTGTGGCGAACTGCGCTCCGAAGAGGAATTCCACCCGTCCGGCCAGGCGCATATTCCACGCCCGCTGGACCCAGGTGCCTGCACCGATGAGCAATGGGGCGACTACATGTTCTTTCGCGATAACCCGCGCGGCCTGCACCACGAGCTGTGGATACACGCTGCCGGTTGCCGCCAGTACTTCAACATGACGCGCAATACCGTGACCTACGAGATTCTCGAAACCTATCCGATTGGTACGAAGCCGCAGTTCACGGATCAGGGAGACAAGGTATGAGCCAGACCCAGCGCTTGCCCAACGGCGGCCGTATCAATCGCAGCAAGGTGCTCAACTTCACCTTCAACGGCCAGACCTATCAGGGCTTTGAAGGCGACTCGCTGGCCTCTGCCCTGCTGGCCAATGGCGTCGATATCATCGGCCGCAGTTTCAAATACTCCCGCCCGCGCGGCATCTTCGCAGCGGGTTCGGAAGAGCCAAACGCCGTATTGCAGATCGGCGCGACCGAAGCGACGCAAATCCCCAACGTGCGCGCCACGCAACAAGCGCTCTATGCAGGACTGGTCGCCACCAGCACCAACGGCTGGCCAAGCGTGAACACCGACGTCATGGGCATTTTGGGCAAGGTCGGCGGCAAGCTGATGCCACCGGGCTTCTACTACAAAACCTTCATGTACCCGCAATCGTTCTGGATGACTTACGAAAAGTACATCCGCAAGGCTGCGGGCCTGGGGCGCTCGCCGACCGAGAACGATCCGGACAGCTACGACGCGATGAACCAGCACTGTGACGTGCTGATCGTCGGCGCAGGCCCAGCCGGGCTGGCCGCCGCGCTGGCTGCCGGCCGCAGTGGTGCCCGAGTGATCGTTGCGGATGAACAGGAAGAGTTCGGCGGCAGTCTGCTCGACAGCCGTGAAAGTCTCGATGGCAAACCCGCTGCCGAATGGGTGGCTACGGTGGTCGCCGAGCTGAAAAGCCTGCGCAACGTCACATTGCTGCCGCGCGCCACGGTCAACGGCTACCACGATCACAATTTCCTGACCATTCACGAACGTCTGACCGATCACCTCGGTGATCGCGCGCCCATCGGCATGGTTCGCCAACGTATGCACCGGGTACGCGCCAAGCGTGTGGTGCTGGCTGCCGGTACTCACGAGCGCCCGCTGGTTTACGGCAACAACGATGTGCCGGGCAACATGCTGGCCGGCGCCGTTTCGACCTATGTCCGGCGTTACGGCGTAGCACCGGGTAAAAAACTGGTGCTGTCCACCAACAACGACCATGCCTACCGCGTTGCGCTGGACTGGCTCGACGCCAGCCTGCAAGTGGTTGCGATTGCCGATGCGCGGCACAACCCGCGCGGCCCGCTGGTTGAGGAAGCCCGCGCCAAAGGCATTCGCATTCTGACCGGCAGCGCAGTGATTGAAGCCCGTGGCAGCAAACGCGTGACAGCTGCCCGCGTCGCCGCAATCGACGTCAAGACGCACGCAGTCACCAGCCCCGGCGAATGGCTTGATTGCGATCTGGTGGCCAGCTCTGGCGGCTACAGCCCGATCGTGCACCTGGCCTCGCACTTGGGTGGCAAACCGGTATGGCGTGAAGACATCCTCGGGTTTGTGCCGGGTGAAGCACCGCAGAAACGTATTTGCGTAGGCGGCGTCAATGGTGTCTACAGTCTTGCAGACAGCCTGGCCGATGGTTTTGAAGGTGGCGTGCGCGCGGCCAGCGAAGCAGGCTTCAAGGTGGTCGAAGGCGTGATGCCCAAAGCCCTCAGTCGCGCCGAAGAACCGACACTGGCGCTGTTTCAGGTGCCGCACGAAAAAGGCACCGCACGGGCACCCAAGCAATTCGTCGACCTGCAGAACGACGTGACCGCTGCTGCCATCGAGCTGGCGACCCGTGAAGGCTTCGAGTCGGTCGAGCACGTAAAACGCTACACCGCGCTGGGTTTCGGTACTGATCAGGGCAAGCTGGGCAACGTCAACGGTCTGGCCATCGCCGCCCGTTCACTGAACGTGTCGATCCCGGAAATGGGCACCACCATGTTCCGCCCCAACTACACGCCGGTCACGTTCGGCGCGATAGCCGGGCGTCATTGCAAGCACATCTTCGAACCGGTGCGTTTCACCGCACTGCACGCCTGGCATGTCAAAAACGGTGCCGAATTCGAAGACGTCGGCCAGTGGAAACGCCCGTGGTACTTCCCGAAAAACGGCGAAGACCTGCCCGCAGCCGTCGCTCGCGAATGCAAGGCGGTGCGCGACAGCGTGGGTCTGCTGGACGCTTCGACGCTGGGCAAGATCGACATTCAAGGCCCGGATGCCCGCGAATTCCTCAACCGCATCTACACCAACGCGTGGACCAAACTGGACGTGGGCAAGGCCCGCTACGGCCTGATGTGCAAGGAAGACGGCATGGTCTTCGATGATGGCGTGACTGCCTGCCTCGCCGACAACCACTTCCTGATGACTACCACCACAGGCGGCGCTGCACGCGTCCTGCAATGGCTGGAAATCTATCAGCAGACCGAATGGCCGGACCTGAAAGTGTATTTCACCTCAGTGACCGATCACTGGGCGACGCTGACGCTGTCCGGCCCCAACAGCCGCAAGCTGCTCAGCGAAGTCACTGATATCGACCTGGGCCGTGAAGCCTTCCCGTTCATGACCTGGAAGGAAGGTCTGGTCGCCGGTGTGCCAGCTCGCGTGTTCCGTATCTCGTTTACCGGCGAGCTGTCCTACGAGGTCAACATTCAGGCTGACTACGCCATGGGCGTTCTGGAAAAGATCGCCGAGGCAGGCAAACAGTACAACCTGACGCCTTACGGCACTGAAACCATGCACGTACTGCGCGCCGAAAAGGGCTTCATCATCGTTGGCCAGGACACCGATGGTTCGATGACTCCGGACGACCTGAACATGGGCTGGTGTGTCGGCCGGACCAAGCCATTCTCGTGGATCGGCTGGCGCGGCATGAATCGCGAAGACTGTGTACGAGAACAGCGCAAGCAACTGGTCGGCCTCAAGCCTGTCGACCCGACCAAATGGCTGCCAGAGGGCGCGCAACTGGTGTTCGATACCAAACAGACGATCCCGATGAGCATGGTTGGCCATGTGACTTCCAGCTATGCACACAACTCGCTGGGCTATTCGTTTGCGATGGGCGTGGTCAAAGGCGGCCTGGCGCGCATGGGCGAGCGGGTCTTCGCGCCTCTGGCAGACGGCAGCGTGATCGAAGCCGAGATCGTTTCTTCGGTGTTCTTCGATCCAAAGGGCGAGCGCCAGAATGTCGAGTAACACGCGGAGCGCCGATCATCAGCAGCACACAGAATTCAAGGCAGGTGATTCATGACCACAGCGAACGTTTACCAGCAGCGCCCGACCACCGATGTCAAAGCCGAGTCGCCGCTGTTCCACGCAAACCTCGACAGCCTGATCGGCAAGGGACGCGCCAGCCCCGGCGTGTTCCTGCGCGAGAAAAAGCTGCTGGGCCATCTGACGATTCGTGGCAATGCCCACGACCAGGCCTTCGCCGCAGGCGTACACAAGGCGCTGGGCATGGAGCTGCCCGCCGCACTGATGCTGGTCATTAGTGGCGAAAGCTCGCTGCAATGGCTTGGCCCGGATGAATGGCTGCTGATCGTGCCGAGCGGCGAAGAGTTCGCGGCAGAGCAAAAGCTGCGCGAGGCGCTGACCGGGCTGCATATCTCCATCGTCAATGTCAGTGGCGGCCAGTCGATCCTCGAACTGACCGGTCCGAAAGTGCGCCAGGTATTGATGAAATCCACCAGCTACGACGTGCACCCGGACAACTTCCCGGTGGGCAAGGCCGTCGGCACGGTGTTCGCCAAGTCGCAACTGGTGATCCGCCGGACCGGTGAAGAAACCTGGGAACTGCTGGTACGCCGCAGCTTCTCGGATTACTGGTGGCTGTGGTTGCAGGATGCGAGCGCAGAGTACGGGCTGAGCATTCAGGCGTGAAGAGCCGGGAACCGGGGCTGAAACCGCAGCGCCGGTCTCAATGAAGACTCCAGAGGGAGAGGCCTGTGGGAGCGGACTTGTCCGCGAAGACGGTAGTCCAGACGATGCATTTCCGGTGAATGTACCGCCCCCTTCGCGAACAAGCGAAGCGTCGCCCGGTACGCTCCCACAAGATTTGTGTATAACGCGGAGCATTGGCACAAGAGTCAGCCGGATCTGTGGATAACGAACATTCAGGAGCTTTGATTCAATGAGCCGCGCGCCCGATACGTGGATTTTGACCGCCGACTGCCCCAGTGTACTGGGCACGGTAGATGCGGTGACCCGCTTCCTGTTCGAGCAGGGCTGCTACGTCACTGAGCACCACTCCTTCGATGATCGCCTGTCAGGGCGTTTCTTCATACGCGTGGAATTTCGTCAGCCCCAGGCTTTCGACGAACAGGCTTTCCGGGTCGGGCTGAGCGAACGAGGCGAAGCCTTCGGCATGATCTTCGAACTCACAGCACCCAACTACCGGCCAAAAGTGGTGATCATGGTTTCAAAAGCCGATCACTGTCTGAACGATCTGCTCTATCGCCAGCGTATCAATCAACTGTCCATGGACGTGGTCGCGGTGGTGTCCAATCACCCGGATCTTGAGCCATTGGCTGGCTGGCACGGTATTCCGTACTACCATTTCCCTCTGGACCCGAACGACAAGCCTGCGCAGGAAGCCAAAGTCTGGCAGGTCATTGAAGAGTCTGGTGCAGAACTGGTGATTCTTGCCCGCTACATGCAGGTCCTGTCTCCGGACCTGTGTCGCAAGCTGGACGGTAAGGCGATCAATATCCACCACTCGTTGCTGCCCGGTTTCAAAGGTGCCAAGCCCTACCATCAGGCTTACAACAAGGGGGTAAAACTGGTCGGAGCCACGGCGCATTACATCAACAACGATCTGGACGAAGGTCCGATCATTGCCCAGGGCGTGGAAGTGGTCGATCACAGCCACTATCCCGAAGACCTGATCGCCAAGGGTCGGGACATCGAAGGACTGACACTGGCCCGTGCGGTGGGTTATCACATCGAACGGCGGGTGTTTCTCAACGCCAACAGGACGGTGGTTTTATAGCTGCAACGGCTTCTCTCTGCTCCACCACAATAAAAGCGAGGTGACATGTATGTCTGGTAATCGCGGTGTAGTGTATCTCGGCGCTGGCAAGGTCGAAGTGCAATCAATTCCTTTCCCGAAAATGGAAGACCCACGCGGCAAGCGCATCGAACACGGCGTGATTCTGCGCGTAGTCTCCACCAATATCTGCGGCTCGGACCAACACATGGTGCGTGGTCGCACGACGGCGCAAACCGGGTTGGTCCTGGGTCATGAAATCACCGGCGAGGTGCTGGAAGCCGGGCGAGACGTGGAACATCTGAAAGTCGGTGATCTGGTTTCTGTGCCGTTCAACGTGGCGTGCGGTCGCTGCCGCAGTTGCAAGGAACAGAACACTGGCGTCTGCCTGACGGTCAACCCGGCCCGCCCCGGCGGTGCATACGGCTACGTCGACATGGGCGACTGGGTCGGCGGTCAGGCTGAATACGTCCTGGTGCCTTACGCTGACTTCAACCTGCTCAAACTGCCAGACCGCGACGCGGCGATGGAGAAAATCCGCGACCTGACCTGCTTGTCCGACATCCTGCCCACCGGCTACCACGGTGCAGTGACTGCCGGGGTTGGCCCTGGCAGCACGGTTTACGTAGCAGGCGCTGGCCCGGTCGGCCTGGCTGCGGCGGCGTCAGCACGCTTGTTGGGCGCGGCGGTGGTAATCGTCGGCGACGTCAACCCGAAACGCCTGGTCCACGCCAAGGCCCAAGGCTTCGAAATTGCTGACCTGTCCCTGGACACGCCACTGCACGAACAGATCGCTGCCCTGCTCGGCGAGCCTGAAGTGGATTGCGCCATCGACGCCGTAGGCTTCGAAGCTCGCGGCCACGGTCACGCCGGAGCACAGGCCGAAGCACCCGCCACCGTTCTCAACTCGTTGATGGGCGTAGTGCGCGTCGCAGGCAAGATCGGCATCCCCGGCCTGTACGTCACCGAAGACCCAGGTGCCGTAGACGCTGCCGCAAAAATGGGCAGCCTGAGCATTCGCTTCGGCCTGGGCTGGGCCAAATCCCACAGCTTCCACACCGGCCAGACCCCGGTCATGAAATACAACCGCCAGCTGATGCAGGCAATCATGTGGGACCGCATCAAGATCGCCGACATAGTGGGTGTCGAGGTGATCAGTCTGGATGAGGCTCCGCGGGGTTATGGGGAGTTTGATTCGGGGGTGCCGAAGAAGTTTGTGATTGATCCGCATGGGTTGTTTGGCGGGGCGTAGATCATCTTCGATCTTTTAAAGCAGCGCACTTTATGCAGGTGCGCTGCTTCCTGAGAGCGCCAGTCGAATTTCCTTTCTAAAACCGCACGGCAATATTCACGGAAGACGTGGGATCTGACTGCCTGAAGTTAAAACTTGCTGAAATACTGTAAGAATGATCTCTCCGCAACGTTTCCCCTCTTCTAATTACCTCCAAGGCACGTGCTTTAGAGCGTGAAAGTCTTGGGTACTCATAAATTGTGTCCATTGGCAGATCTCCAGTGAGCACCCGCTGGAATGGCGTTGCGGGAAGCTCGATACGCTTTGGACGGCGCACCACTCCGCTTGGGAGGTGGTAGATATTACGAGGTGCTATTGAGGACTTAGGGAGACGCTGAAC
>NZ_LJQT01000408.1:0-1374 GCF_001400515.1 Pseudomonas meliae
GAGACTGTCAGAAATTTTGTGTTCGGGCATAACATGTAGCTAGAGGTGCATGTATGCCGACCAAAAAGAAGTCCGCCAATGCAACAGCGAGGGAGTTGCCCTCGATTCCCCAAGAGCTGATTGAGCAGTTTGTTAAAGGCCCGATGAGCGCCGAAGCCATTCAAGACGCGTCCATGGCGTTCAAGAAGGCTCTGATCGAGCGTGCGCTAGGCGCCGAGCTGGGTCACCACCTTGGTTACCCTCAGGGGGCGGAGCGCCCTGAGGAGTCGACCAATCAGCGTAATGGCAAAAGCAGCAAGACGGTTCTGACCGACGACGGGCCGCTTCGCCTGGATATCCCCAGAGACCGCGATGGTAGCTTCGCCCCGATCCTGATTCCCAAGCACGAACGCCGTTTTACAGGCTTCGACGACAAGATAATTGCCATGTACGCCCGGGGCATGACGGTGCGTGAGATCCGCGCTTTTCTGTCTGAGCAGTATGGAACTGACGTGTCCCATGACTTCATCAGCTCAGTCACCGATGCGGTCATGGAAGAGGTGAGCGCTTGGCAGCAACGACCCTTGGAACCGATGTATCCGGTGATCTTCTTCGATGCGTTACGGGTCAAAATCCGGGACGAGGGGTTAGTGTGCAACAAGGCTATTTATCTGGCGCTGGGGGTATTACCTGATGGCACGCGCGACATTCTAGGTATATGGATCGAGAGCACCGAGGGTGCCAAGTTTTGGATGAAGGTGTTCAACGACCTCAAGACTCGTGGCGTTGAAGATGTTCTGATCGCCGTCACGGATGGCCTCAAAGGAATACCGGAGGCGTTAGGGGCGGTTTTTCCTGCCACGACGCTGCAAACCTGCATCGTGCATCTGATCCGCAACAGCTTGGACTACGCCGCTTGGGATAAACGTCGGGCACTGGCCAAAGCACTCAAGCCGATCTACCAGGCGATCAATGCCGATGTGGCTGAGCAAGAGCTTAACGCCTTTGAAGCGGGCCCCTGGGGCAAGCAGTATCCGACTGTAGTTGCTGCATGGCGTCGCGCCTGGGATCGGGTTATACCGTTTTTTGTTTTTCCGGCGGGCATTCGCAAAGTGGTTTACACGACCAATGCCATCGAGAGCATCAATGCCCAGTTACGCAAGATCATCAAGACTCGAGGGCACTTCCCGACCGATGAGGCCGCGACGAAACTGATATGGCTTGGGTTGCGCAACATCACCGCCAACTGGGGTCATGCGGCACACGACTGGAAAGTGGCAATGAATCAATTTGCGATCCTGTACGGAGACCGATTTACCAGACCGAGCTGGTAAAACAAGGGCCTGCCTGACGGCAGGCCCTAACCAGCCCGAACACAAAAAAACTGATACTCCC
>NZ_LJQT01000060.1:0-505 GCF_001400515.1 Pseudomonas meliae
TGCCATGGCAAGGCCAGCCGGCTTTTACACGCTGATCGCTTACCGGCAAGTCTTTGCAGACAGTGAAAATCTCAGGGAAATCAGGTTTACCAGCTGTGACCTCCTCGCCTGATGCAACATAGCCACTGTAGGTCAGATCGCTAACGCAGCTACTCTTAAAAGTCAGCGGTTCCTTGCAAAACTGCTTGCTAGCAGCCATCGCTTCCTGCGTTTTTCGATTTTGCTCACTATCGGTCTTGATCTGCAAAATGCCATCTTTTTGCCAAGCCTGGATCAGCGCTCTTCCCAATGAGATATCGGCGGCGCTGCCAATAACCTCGGTAGGCAACTCGAAAGTCTGTAGGTTGGTCATGTTTGTCTCCTCTTTATCCATATAAAGGAACAGGCAGGCCTACGGCAAATCGCCAGTTTTTGCTACGGTTGAGCTGATCGCTCGAAGAACGTTACGATGGCCGCAGCTATTAGCTGCAAGTCCATGTGGACACGATGTCCACCCTCGTGCGGT
>NZ_LJQT01000060.1:511-1301 GCF_001400515.1 Pseudomonas meliae
GTTATTTGCGCCTAACCTCTTTTACTCATGTGAGTAAGTGATTTTAGCGGCTAAAATCAGTCCTTGGTCAGACGTTTTCACATCGTACGATACGTTCGCGGGTACTGCACCCACGCTCTCTACTCCCGAACGGGCGGCCATTGGCGTGCCGCATGCACGACGTTCAGCACGCGCAGCAGGTCGCCGATCACATCGTAGATCAACAGGTAATTCCGGTGCGCGATCAGCTCGACCGTGTCGCGCACTCGGCCCAGTCGGCCAAGGTTCGGATGTTCGACTAGCAGCATGGCTTTTTCCTCGAACAGCTCATCAAGATCCAGTGCGGCCGTCGGATTGTCGGCCTCGATGTAGTTGTAAATGTCCTCGCGATCTTGAATCGCCTCTGGCGTCCAGAACAGATTCATCACTTCGACGCTTCAAGCCGGCGACGTGTTTCAGCGCGGGNNCGGCGGCCGGAACAAGATTGCCGGCGTTGGCCGACGCTCGCGAGCTCTCGACCTTTGCGCGCAGCCACTCGTCATATTCGGCCTGCTCCACGTAGTCGCGCATGAAGTCGCGCAGGAGCTGCGCCACTGTGCGGTCGTGGGCCTTAGCGGTCATGGAGAACTCGGTTTTCAGGGTCTCATCGACCCGAAACGTGAAGGTTGCTTCACTCATGGCACCACCTCGTGTGTTACTTGAAATGTACAATGTAACACCACGACATGTAAATTTAAAATAGGACCGTTTAGGTATACCCAAATAAGCCGATCTTATCAGCTATGGCTCAATTGACCTAAAGGCAACCCTA
>NZ_LJQT01000151.1:0-2136 GCF_001400515.1 Pseudomonas meliae
GGCCATTTGCTCAGGGCGTTGAGCGCGTTCGCGACGCTCTGCCCATCCATCGCATGACGCAAGCGGCTTTTGCTTGCGAGCATATCAGCAAGCAAGTACGCCATGGATTGGCAGTCCGGATTGTCGGGCCACTTGCTGAATGCATTAAGTGCCAGGCCGATGTTCTGCGCGTCCAGCGACGACCGGGCAGGGTGGTTACGTTGCAGGTGACGTGCCAGACGAGCCACCGCGCGTTCACACCTGCCGCTGTTGAAGTTCTTGGCGAAGGCGTTCAGGAGTAGGACTGAGTGGCGGCCATCCAGTCCCGATAAATCATCTGCCTGATTGAGCTGTCCGGCGATCCACGCGATTGCATCCATGCACGCTTGTTGGTTCGGATGCTTGCTCAGCTTGTTGCCCACATGGGCCAGCTGCGTCAGCGATGCACCGTCAAACCACTTGGTCTTGCAGAGATACTGCGCCGCAACCTCCGTACAACGATCGAGCTCGCTATGCGTTACGCCTGCCCCTGTGGCGCGCCTTGCATTGGCAATCATCAGAAGGTATTTGTCGAGCCACTGCGCATTGGTTTGCGCGTTGACGTTCTCATCCAGGAAAGGCAGCGCCAGCCCGCAACCGATGTGACGCGCCAGCGCGTTTTTCTTTGCCACCGACACGCACAAGCGAGCGTTGTGGTTCTGAGCCACCCGGCTGGGGGCACTCAGCCATTTCCGATACTGCTCTCGCTGTTCCTGCAGCTGCTTTTTTGCAGCTGGATCGAGCTGATGTTCGGCCTGGTGAAGATCCGCCGCCGTCCACTCCAAGTCATGCATTGGCCGCTTTGGCTGCCGATACGGCTCTCGCTCTTCCCGAGGTCGTTTTCCTGCCGCCCGGTCGAACGTGTGTTCGGCCAAGCGCGCCTCCCAGCCATGCGTTGTTCTTTGTGGCCTACGATGCGATGACGATGCACTGACGTCAGCGGGCGCTCTGTCATGGGGCCGCTCGGACTTGGTACGATGTCGGTCGGTGATATCGTTGCGCAAGTGCGCGTGAATGGTAGGCTGTTGCCGAGCGTCCCTGTCCCGTGCGCGGCCACCGGCTCCAGGTTCATCCTGCTCCACCCGTCGCCGTTTGGCCGGCTGCCGCTCATTGCAACTGGTGCCGGTACTGGCTTCCGGCTGATCCCCGGTCCGCTTGAGCTGGTCCTCTTCACTGAAAGACCGGTTTGTGCTCAATGCGTTTAGATTGACGTTGGGGATTCTCATGTCTGCAATTAGTCCATCCGAATGTAGTCGTTGTCACGGTTGAGTTGCACTGGGCCGTGTTTCTTGGCGGTCAAGGCGTTGTTTGCTGACGCAATACGACCTTTAGCTCTTGCACCTGATCTTCGTACCGACGCTGATATTTGAGCGAGGATCCGCTCCTCCAACAGGGCCGCCTCAGTGGCGCGTCCAGCCAAGGTGCCGTTTGGCCGCTCACGCCTCGCGTTCGAACTGCAGTGATGTCTCTGCGCGGCTGTGTAATGAGCGAGCCAGCCTCTTGCCGGGCCTGCTGAGCGGTTGGCTATTTTTGCAGCGTTGCCTTAAAGAGGTTTTTGACCGCTGACGCTGAAGTTATGTAGCCACCAAATTTTCATTAAAAGTGTCGCGTTGTGTGGCCTTTTGGACGGATTCGGTTCCTTGCGAACGTGGGCCAACGCCAAAGCTTTTAAACGTCGGTGGGTGGCATATCAGGGAGCAACGAAACATCAAACGCGCGACGCTCGGGAGACCGTGCGTGAAAACGAGGGTTCTTGCTACATTCAGACCTTATCTTTAGTCTGGTTCTGTGCCCAGACACGCTTTACCTGGCTGACACTGACACCGGCCAGCCGCGCAGTCTCCGCAATGCTACACCCACCGCTTTTGAGGGCGATGACCCGTTCATGCATTTTGGTATCCGGTTTACGCCCAGCGTATCGACCGGCGCCCTTGGCCAAGTCGATGCCTTGGCGCTGTCGCTCTCGCCGGTCCTCGAAGTCGTCACGCACTATTTGCAAGGCCACACGCAACAGCATGTCTTGTACGCCTTGCAACACCACCTTGGCGACACCACTGGACGCCTCGGTCAATTGCGATAGATCGACGATTCCAGGCACTGCCAGGCGTGCGCCCTTAG
>NZ_LJQT01000442.1:0-7523 GCF_001400515.1 Pseudomonas meliae
GTCTACACCCTCTAAGGGAATCAGCAATAAGAAAAAGTCAGGCAAAGCCGGGGTTTGAGAAGGCATTCATACGAAATTGAGTAGGACAATTCTCACGAAGAGCTTCGACAAGTGATCGGCGGCACAAACGACACAAACAAAAAGCGGGCAACCAGTCTGAGTGGTGTGCCCGCCTGTGAGTTGCCCGCCTCCCGCCGAGGCGCACAACAGGGTGTCAAGGGTTGACGCTGTCTTTCAGGGCTTTCCCCGGTTTGAAGGCCACTGTGTTGCTTGCCTTGATTTTAACCGGCTCCCGGGTCTGTGGGTTCTTGCCAGTCCGGGCACCGCGATGGCGTTGCAGAAAAGTACCGAAGCCTACCAGCGTGACACTGTCCTTACGGTGCAGTGCGCCAGTAATCTCTTCAAGGATGGCATTGAGAACACGATTGGATTGTTCTTTGGTGAGATCCGCCTTTTCAGCAATGGCGGCTGCAACTTCTGGTTTACGCATATGAAGCCTCTTTTACGGTTTTTTGTTTTTATGTCCCGCGCCGCTTTGTAAAAAACGGCAACAAGGCGCCGCGACGGCTCTACGTAGCGGCAGACAAGACCGAGGATGGCATGCCGAACCAGCCCGCGCCAGTGCGCAGGCGGGGTTTATTGGCAAAAATACGTGGCCTATCCGACAAAATGACGCGAAATTATGCCAATAACGCAGGCAAAACCTTGTTCAGTGCGAGTTTTTCCATAACTGCCGCACCGGTCAGCGCATAGCCCAGCAGGTTGCCATCTGCGTCATGACACAGCGCCTTGATATCAGCCCCCTGCCCTTCGATACTCCAGCGGCCGTCGGTGCCACGCGGTGGCGGCGAAACCACCAGCGGGCAGGCTGGCGTCTTTACTGTGATCGGCATGGGGCCATATTTTACGGCCGTTGGCGTTCCGGCCAGCGTCTGGGCCAACGCCCGAGCGCAGCTCATCAACGGCATGACATAGAGCAGGTTGAGGCCATCGACTTCAGCGCAGTCACCCAACGCATGGATGTTGGCGTGGGAGGTCTGCAACTGGCGATCCACCAGAATACCGCGCCCCGTCTGCAAGCCCGCGGCAGCGGCCAGATCAATACGTGGGCGCAGACCAATGGCCGAAACCACCAGGTCGCAGTCAATCAACTGCCCGTCCGACAAATGTGCTTGCAGGCCGTCACCACTGCGATTCAGGCGGGTCAGCACCGGGCCCAGGTGGAAACGCGCACCCAGGCTTTCAAGGCCGGTCTTTACCGCAGCCGCAGCGGCAGGTGGTAACAGGGTTGGCATGACCTGCTCGCACGGCGCCACCAGATCCACTTCATAGCCGCCCAGAATCAGGTCGTTGGCGAATTCACAGCCAATGAGCCCTGCGCCGAGAATCAGAACCCGACGCTTTCCCGCCGCAGCCGCTCGAAAACGGGCGTAGTCCTGAAGGTCGTTGATCGGGAAAATCGCATCGCCTGCATCACCTTCCACCGGTACGCGGATGGTTTCAGCCCCCCAGGCCAGCACCAGATCGCGGTAGTGAACCGCTTCTTCACCGATCCACAGACGCTTGTGACCCGGGTCGATCCCGCTGATCCGCGTATGCGTGCGGACTTCAGCCTTGAGCTGATCAGCCATCGCGCCAGGCTCGGCCATGCTCAACCCGTCGGCTTCCTTGTTTTTGCCAAAGCCGGTGGAAAGCATCGGTTTGGAATAGGACCGGCCATCATCGGCCGTGATCGATAGCAGCGGCGTGTCTGCGTCCAGTTTGCGAAACTCTCGGGCGAGGTTGTAACCCGCAAGGCCGGTGCCGATGATGACCACAGGTGCGCTCATTGTTCTTCCCTATTCATTATTTTTCTGCTGGCTGCTATCAGCCGATTTCGATCATCTCAAAGTCCATTTTGCCCACACCGCAATCCGGGCACAGCCAGTCTTCCGGCACATCCTGCCAGAGCGTACCAGGCGCAATCCCGTCATCCGGCCAGCCGTCGGCTTCGTTATAGATCAGGCCACAGACGATGCATTGCCACTTCTTCATGTTCGGTTCTCTCGTTTATCAGGCTAAATAGCGTGTGACGGTCGATTGCCGTCTGAACGGGCGTTGTACTGATCGGCAGGCCCGGATGCAAGTCTGATTCTATAACCTGACGTACTACCGGCGGTCGGTCGGGGCATGCAATCATGCTAAGCTCGCGGCCTCGTTGGCTGCCGGAACTGGCTTACCGTGACCCAGCAATCCCCCGCATTCATTAGCCCGATCTGGCTCAAGCGCGAGCAATTGATCGATGCGCCCGAACCGATAATGCTCGACTGGTTGTTCAATCAGGACTCCCTCACACACCGGCTGGACCGTTTGTCTGACGGTGGTTTCAGCGTATTTCCGCAATTCGAAGGCTGGCAGGCTTTGCGCCGTGATGAGTGTCTGGCGCTGGGCCTGCCACTTGCCAGCGAAGGCTGGGTGCGCGAGGTGTACTTGTGCGGTAATGACAGCAACTGGGTATTCGCTCGCAGTGTAGCCGCCCGCAGCGCTTTGCAGGACGGTGGCCTGAATATGGATGAGCTGGGCACTCGCTCGCTGGGTGAGTTGCTGTTCAGCGACCCTGCGTTCGCGCGCGGCACCCTTGAAGTGTGTCATTACCCTGAAGCCTGGCTGCCTGACGCTGTTGCAGCTCGCGGACTATGGGCACGCCGCTCGCGATTCAGTCGTGGTGCGTTGAGCGTGCTGGTCGCCGAAGTGTTCCTGCCCGCTCTGTGCAATACGATCCATGACAAGGACCCTGTCTGATGTACCTGTCCCTTCTCAAATCCCTCAATCGTCTTAGCCCCCGCGCCTGGGACTTTATCCAGCTGACACGTATCGACAAGCCCATAGGCATTTACCTGCTGCTGTGGCCAACCCTGTGGGCGGTCTGGATTGCGGGCAAGGGCTCTCCGTCGCTGAAGACAGTGTTCATCTTCGTGGTCGGCGTATTTCTGATGCGCGCGGCAGGCTGCGTGATCAATGACTTCGCCGACCGCAAGGTGGATGGCCACGTCAAACGCACCGAGCAGCGTCCTCTGGTCAGCGGCAAAGTCAGCTCACGGGAAGCGCTGGTGCTGTTTGCGGTGCTGGTCGGCCTGAGCTTTGTGCTGGTGCTGTTTACCAATGCGACAACCATCTGGCTGTCGTTCGGCGGTCTGGCGCTGGCTGCCTGCTATCCATTCATGAAGCGCTACACCTATTACCCGCAAGTGGTGCTGGGTGCTGCGTTTTCGTGGGGCATGCCGATGGCATTTACCGCAGAAACCGGCGACCTGCCAGCTGCGGCCTGGCTGCTGTACATCGCCAACCTGCTATGGACCGTTGGCTACGACACCTATTACGCAATGGTCGATCGTGACGATGACCTGAAAATCGGCGTGAAATCCACTGCCGTACTGTTCGGCGATGCCGACCGGGTGATCATCCTGACCCTGCAAGGTCTGGCGCTGGGTTGCCTGATGCTGGCCGGCGCGCGTTTTGAATTGGGTGCGTGCTTCTACATAGGCCTGCTGGCAGCAGCAGGATGCTTTGCCTGGGAATTCTGGAGCACCCGGCAGCGCGAGCGGGACGCCTGCTTCAAGGCTTTTTTGCACAACCACTGGGCCGGGCTGGCGATATTTTTAGGTATCGTCGCCGACTATGCGGTGCGCTGAAAACAGCCACCGCCAGCCTCTTTCCGACTGAAATAAATGCAGGATCGCGAGGCCCGCCGACCTCCCGAAACCTGTCGGCGTGCTAGCCTCAACCACACCTGTCACACGACTGCAATAATTCCGTTATCTAATGCGCCCCAAGACAGTTAAATGACAAGAGGTTCGAGCATGGCTGGCAGGAGCATCCTGATCGTTGACGACGAAGCGCCTATTCGTGAAATGATCGCCGTTGCGTTGGAAATGGCTGGATACGACTGTATTGAAGCCGAAAACTCTCAGCAGGCCCATGCGATTATCGTCGACCGCAAACCTGACCTGATTTTGCTCGACTGGATGCTGCCTGGCACATCCGGCATCGAACTGGCCCGGCGCCTCAAGCGTGATGAACTGACCGGGGACATCCCGATCATCATGCTCACCGCCAAGGGTGAAGAGGACAACAAGATCCAGGGCCTGGAAGTGGGCGCCGACGATTACATCACCAAGCCCTTCTCGCCCCGCGAGCTGGTGGCACGTCTCAAGGCCGTGCTGCGTCGTGCCGGCCCGACTGATGGCGAAGCACCTATCGAAGTCGGCGGTCTGCTGCTCGACCCGATCAGCCACCGCGTCACCATCGACGGCAAACTGGCTGAAATGGGCCCCACCGAATACCGTCTGCTGCAATTTTTCATGACCCACCAGGAGCGCGCCTACACCCGTGGCCAGTTGCTGGATCAGGTCTGGGGCGGCAACGTCTACGTCGAAGAGCGTACGGTTGATGTGCACATCCGCCGCCTGCGCAAGGCCTTGGGCGATGCGTATGAAAATCTGGTACAAACCGTGCGCGGCACTGGCTATCGCTTCTCGACAAAGAGCTGACAGGCGTTGCGTCGACGCAGGGCAGTGACCAGACAAGGATTTACCCTTAATTGAATCAAAATTGGCACGGCACCTTGATACGCCACATGTTGTTGCTGGTCACCGCCTGCCTGTTGGCCGGCCTGATCAGTGGACAGTATGGCTGGAGCCTGGCCACCGGACTGGGCCTGTATCTGGCCTGGACCCTCAAACAACTGCTGCGCCTGCATGACTGGCTGAGCAGTCACAAGGCTGACGAGCCGCCTCCGGACGGTTATGGTCTGTGGGGCGAAGTGTTCGACAGCATCTATCACCTGCAACGCCGTGATCAGCGTGTCCGCGGACGCCTCCAGGCGGTCATCGACCGGGTACAGGAATCCACCGCCGCCCTGCGCGATGCCGTAATCATGCTCGACAGCGACGGCAACCTGGAGTGGTGGAACCGTGCCGCTGAAACCCTGCTGGGTTTAAAGACGCCGCAGGACAGTGGTCAGCCCGTGACCAACCTGGTCCGGCATCCGCGCTTCAAAGAGTACTTTGCGCTGGGCGACTACAGCGAGCCGCTGGAGATTCCCTCACCGACCAATGATCGCTTGCGCATTCAGTTGTTGATTACCCGTTACGGCAACAATGAGCACCTGATGCTGGTGCGCGATGTGACGCGCATCCACCAGCTGGAGCAGATGCGCAAAGACTTCGTCGCCAACGTGTCTCATGAGTTGCGCACGCCACTGACGGTGATATTCGGTTATCTGGAAACCCTGCTCGATAACGTGGACGAGGTCAATCCGCGCTGGGTGCGGGCGCTGCAACAGATGCATCAGCAAGGCGGGCGCATGCAGACGCTGCTCAACGACTTGCTGCTGCTGGCCAAGCTCGAGGCTACCGATTACCCATCGGACAATCATCCGGTAATGGTCAGTACCTTGCTCAAAACCATCACCGCCGATGCCAATGCGTTGTCGGGCAGCAAGAACCAGCAGATCCACCTGAGCCTGGAAAGCGATATGCGCCTCAAGGGCAGCGAAAGCGAGCTGCGCAGCGCTTTTTCCAACCTGATTTTCAATGCCGTCAAGTACACCCCGGCAGAAGGCGTCATCCGTATCCGCTGGTGGGCCGACGAGCGGGGCGCGCACCTGAGCGTGCAGGATTCGGGGATCGGCATCGAGACCAAACACCTGCCGCGCCTGACTGAACGTTTCTACCGGGTCGATACCAGCCGCGCGTCGAATACCGGTGGTACAGGGCTCGGTCTGGCCATCGTCAAACATGTGCTGCTGCGCCATCGCGGCAACCTTGAAATCAACAGTGTTCCCGGCAAGGGCAGTGTTTTTACCTGTCACTTTGCCAGCGGCCAACTGTCCAAACCCGTACACGACGATTCAGACTACTAGGCAATCGCGCCTTGAGCCGCTACATTGCCGGGCTCATAGCGTCTTCTCTGGCGTGACATTACCCTCTTCTGTTAATACGGACCCTGCAAAACCCCATCATGGACCCTTCCCCTAGTTTCAACCTGTCTTCACTCTTCGCCGATTTCGGCATGATTCTTTTTGCTTTGTTCCTGGTCCTGCTCAACGGCTTTTTCGTTGCGGCAGAATTCGCCATGGTCAAACTGCGCTCGACCAAGGTTGAAGCCATTGCCGACAAGAACGGCTGGCGCGGGCACATTCTGCGCAAGGTACACGGCCAGCTGGATGCCTACCTTTCAGCCTGCCAGCTGGGTATCACCCTCGCCTCCCTGGGCCTGGGCTGGGTCGGTGAACCGGCGTTCGCGCATCTGCTGGAGCCGTTACTCGCAGCGCTGGGCGTCGATACTCCGGAGCTGATCAAGGGCGTGTCATTTTTCACTGCGTTCTTCATCATTTCCTACCTGCACATTGTCATCGGCGAGCTGGCCCCCAAATCCTGGGCGATCCGCAAACCGGAATTGCTGTCGCTGTGGACAGCGGCCCCGTTGTACTTCTTCTATTGGTTGATGTACCCGGCGATCTACCTGCTCAACACCAGCGCCAACGCCATTTTGCGCATTGCAGGCCAGGGTGAACCCGGTCCGCATCACGAACACAGCTACAGCCGCGATGAGCTGAAGCTGATTCTGCATTCCAGCCGTGGCCAGGACCCCAGCGATCAGGGCATGCGCGTGCTGGCGTCTGCTGTCGAAATGGGCGAGCTGGAAGTGGTCGACTGGGCCAACTCCCGCGAAGACATGGTGTCGCTGGACTTCAATGCGCCGCTCAAGGAAATCCTCGCCTTGTTCCGCCGCCACAAATTCAGCCGTTATCCGCTGTATGACGCTGAACGTGGCGAGTTTGTCGGCCTGCTGCACATCAAGGACCTGCTGCTGGAACTGGCGGCGCTGGACCACATCCCGGAGTCGTTCAACCTGGCTGAACTGACCCGCCCGCTGGAGCGTGTTTCGCGACATATGCCGCTTTCGCAGCTGCTGGAGCAGTTCCGCAAGGGCGGCGCGCACTTTGCCGTGGTCGAGGAAGCCGACGGCAAGATCGTCGGCTACCTGACCATGGAGGACGTGCTTGAAGTGCTGGTGGGCGACATCCAGGACGAACATCGCAAGGTGGAGCGCGGCATTCTCGCGTATCAGCCGGGCAAACTGCTGGTACGGGGCGATACGCCGTTGTTCAAGATCGAGCGTCTGCTGGGCATCGATCTGGACCACATCGAAGCCGAGACACTGGCCGGTCTGATCTACGACACACTCAAGCGCGTGCCGGAAGAAGAAGAGCAAATGGAAGTCGAAGGCCTGCGCATCATCATCAAGAAGATGAAAGGCCCGAAAATCGTACTCGCCAAGGTGCTGAAGCTGGACTGACCCTATCAGTTCCACCCGTTCATGAGCGGACGCAAGGTGTTCTACCGGACGCCTATCGTTCCTCACGCTCCAGCGTGGGAATGCCTTGGGTGACGCTCCGCGTCACAAATCTGCGCCACGCCGCATACTCAAAAGCGGACGCAGAGCGTCCAGAACTGCATACCCACGCGGAGCATGGGCAC
>NZ_LJQT01000072.1:0-29114 GCF_001400515.1 Pseudomonas meliae
AACCCGGGGCGGTTCAGATCAGTCTCAGCGACCGGTCATGAGCGATTGCAGGCGAGCCTGAGCCTGCTGAGCGTTTTTGCCCTGCTCGTTCAGCTCTTGCAGCAATTTGTTGAGTTCAGCCTGTACGACCGGGTCCTTGACGGTTATCGCCGAACCGGAGATATCGATTTGCGATTTGTGCGCGTCCACATAATCGGCAACCTTCAGGCCGCTCGAAAACGTGCCCTTTATTTGCGGCAAGACTTCACGGAACGTGTTGGCGGGCACGCTCACAGTCCGGTCATAAGCCTTGTCATAAACGACTTTCAAGTCATCGGGCTGCTTGAGTTTGGCATGTGCCGCATCGGCCTTGCCCTGCTCGATGGTCAACTTCTCGCCGACTTCATCCAGACCTGTCTGCACGGCAGCCAGGTCTGCGCGACGTTGAATGACATCGCTTACCGAGCGAAAGGATCCTTTCTGCATCAAGCCAGCGAGAGGCTGCACTGCAGTGTCCATGCCCGCGCCGAAGTCGGAAATAACGGCATAGTGCGAGCTGTAGTCACCAAAGGCTTTCTTTTCATCGTCCGTCAGTTTGGGAACGTGCACACCTGGCTTGTCGATAATTCGGGTTTGCAGGAACTGAGTGAACGCAGTGCGTTGTTCGGGCTCCTTATCCCCGCAGCCAGTCAGCAACAGGGGTAAAGCAACAGCCAGCAGCAAGACTGGACGGAAAAGGGACTTCATGTCAGGAACCTCCGGGTGATGAGAATGCGCGCTCATAGGCACGGCCCGATGAACGCGAGCGTGCTTATAGTCTCGTCATCACCTCATCTAGTTCCGCGACGGGTGAATTTTGAGAAGTTCCGTCCCCAGACCGGCTCACGGAAAATCCGGTCCTTCTCAGCTATTTGAGTCAACAAACGCGAGTACTTCATAGCTTCGCCGCGGCAGCACTAGCCAGGCAAAAGCTCGCCTCGCGGCCCCCGCTAGGAAAGTTCATTAACATTTCTTCATGAGATGAAACGTTTCAGCGGCTAGTCTTCAGCGGACCGACAAAGTGAACAACAGGAGTCAATCACTATGTTTGCACACGAGGGCCTGGGCCTGATCCTTGTCTCCATCGTCTTTCTGCTCGGAGCGATTGCGATGTTCATTCACCCTTTCCACGCGCTGGGGAGCTGGTTCAGGAGGAAGCGGCAGGAACGGAAATCCGATTAGCCATCAATAAATTCGCCACAACAAGGAGGCCCGGTAATAGCCGGGCCTTGCAGCCTCACCCTCTCCCGCCTTCCTTCCCTCGCACAGCGCCAAGACTGTGTGCATACACAGTATTGTTGCGTTAAGTGCATCTAGCGACAGGAGCATTAACCACCAGCTTGATACTGGCCAATTAACATTAAACAATGCCGCGCGCCATGCCTTACATCCGAGAACATTGTAAAGGAATAGCAAATTCTCAAAAATTAGCCATCAATCTGTGGCGTGATGTTTCCAGTATGATACGCTTTCGAAACTCTTTGATGTTGAACTAATGGCCACCAGCCAGCAGTATTGCGCGCAAAATGTCCCAACTAATTTGCCACTAGTGCTTACAGGGTAGTCATGACTAGTCAATCCATCAATGCGACTGCTTATCTTCGCAAATCGGCTGAAGACCATACTCCGAAGCCTACCCGCGTACTTGATTTCGGCAAATGCAGAGGCACCAGAAAAGGCCCGGTTCTTCTGATTGGCTCAGGTCAATCTGCCCGAAACTTCCCGATTCAAGATTTTTCGGACGTCCCCATGATTACCATGAACGGGGCGTTCTCGATGTTTGCAGAAACGAACATCAAACCATTGTTCTACGTGTGTACTGACCGGGACTTTCCCAATCAGCAGCCCGAGCTGTTCGCTGCGGCAATGCGCGAGAGCGAGAATGTCGGCCTCTGGGAAGACCAGTTCAGCTCCGGCATTCCCAGGCCTTCCGGGCGCGCCTATGCGCTGAAGAAATCACCGAGGTTATCCACGGTTGCGGCGCTCTGCTCACGAGACGACGCACTGGTCAGAAAAGTGTCTTTATGGAGTCATAGAAGCAAGGATATCGGCTTCAGCAAAAACCTGGAATTGGGGTTTTTCGACGCTCGCACGGTCATGTATCTCGCCTTGCAATTGTCTTATCACCTTGGTTTTGATAGCGTCTTTCTCGTGGGCTTTGATATGAACCAGTCTGCAGGCCGATTCTATGAATCGTCGACAGATGTGTGCTCGCCTTGTGGACTGGACCAGCACTACGAATCAAGAATTCTCCCGTCACTGGAACTTATGTCGAAGCATGTAGTCGGGGATGATTTTCAAGTGTTCAATTTATCCGACAGCTCGCGAGTTCCGGATGAAGTCATTCCCAAGTTGAGCATTGATGAGGCCCGACTTAAAGTGAGCGTTGCCCGTTACAGCGCTAGCCGAACGTAAACGACCTCCCGATCAGGCAATTTGACGACTCAGTATCTTTCTTCTGCGACTTCTTTTGAAATCGCGCCTGCCTCTGCCTTGTGCACACGCTTTGAGCAAGGCTACCCAACAGGCTCCTGAGCAGGCCGGAACGTGGACAACTGGGCAATCCGGCACTGTCCACCATGTCACTGCCGCCCGACCTATGCGACAATGCGCGCCAATGTCTGGCATGAACCCCCACATTCATATCCCGGCAACGCGGCCATGGCAGGCTGCCGTTGCTGTAGACGTATGCCCGTTGGATCAGCTCATGCTCAGGCGGAGCAGGCTGAACAGCTCCGGTCGTGTCTCGAACACGACACCGCTGACACCAGCGCTCCCCAGTTATTGCCCAAGTTATTGATAGGTAAAGTAATTGATCTCCACAGCTAACATCACGATGCAGTTCGGCCCCAAACCCTTGTTCGAGAATGTCTCGGTCAAGTTTGGCGCCGGTAACCGTTACGGCCTGATTGGCGCGAACGGCTGCGGCAAGTCCACCTTCATGAAAATCCTCGGTGGCGACCTCGAGCCTTCGGGCGGTCAGGTGATGCTGGAGCCGAACGTACGACTGGGTAAGCTGCGCCAGGATCAGTTCGCCTACGAAGAATTCACGGTACTCGACACCGTGATCATGGGCCATGAAGAGCTGTGGAAGGTCAAGGCCGAGCGCGACCGCATCTACTCGCTGCCGGAAATGAGCGAAGACGACGGCATGGCCGTGGCCGAGCTGGAAACCGAGTTTGCGGAAATGGACGGCTACACCGCCGAGTCCCGTGCCGGCGAACTGCTGCTGGGCCTGGGTATCGGCATCGAGCAGCACAACGGCCCGATGAGCGAAGTGTCGCCCGGCTGGAAGCTGCGCGTTCTGCTCGCGCAGGCACTGTTCTCCGATCCGGAAGTGCTGCTGCTCGACGAACCAACCAACCACCTGGACATCAACACCATTCGCTGGCTGGAAAACATCCTCACCCAGCGCAACAGCCTGATGATCATCATCTCCCACGACCGTCACTTCCTGAACAGCGTGTGCACGCACATGGCCGACCTGGATTACGGCGAGTTGCGCCTGTTCCCGGGCAACTATGACGAGTACATGACCGTGGCGACCCAGTCCCGCGAGCAGTTGCTGTCCGACAACGCCAAGAAGAAAGCGCAGATCTCCGAGCTGCAATCGTTCGTCAGCCGCTTTTCGGCCAACGCATCGAAAGCCAAGCAGGCCACTTCCCGAGCCAAGGCGATCGACAAGATCCAGCTGGCCGAGGTCAAGCCGTCCAGCCGTGTCAGCCCGTTCATTCGTTTCGAACAAACCAAAAAGCTGCACCGTCAGGCGGTCATTGTCGATCGCATGGCCAAAGGCTTCGATGGCAAGACACTGTTCAAGGACTTCAGCTTCCAGGTCGAAGCCGGCGAACGTGTTGCAATCATCGGTCCGAACGGCATCGGCAAGACCACCCTGCTACGCACCCTGGTCAACGAGTTGCAACCCGATGCAGGCACGGTCAAGTGGACCGAAGCAGCGGAAATCGGTTACTACGCTCAGGACCACGCTCACGATTTTGAAGACGAATCTACCCTCTTCGACTGGATGGGCCAGTGGACGCAAGGCGGCGAGCAAATGGTACGTGGCACTCTGGGCCGCATGCTGTTCTCCAATGACGAGATCCTCAAGTCGGTCAAAGTGATTTCCGGTGGTGAACAGGGCTGCATGCTGTTCGGCAAGCTGATCCTGCAAAAACCGAACGTGCTGGTGATGGACGAACCGACCAACCACCTGGACATGGAATCCATCGAAGCGCTGAACCTTGCGCTGGAAAACTACCCGGGCACCCTGATTTTCGTCAGCCACGACCGCGAGTTCGTGTCCTCGCTGGCAACCCGCATCATCGAACTCAGCCCAAGCGGCGTGATCGACTTCAGCGGTACCTACGACGACTACCTGCGCAGCCAGGGCGTTTCGTTCTAAGCCTGTCAGGCTGCTACAGCAAAAAGCCCTGTCATGTGACAGGGCTTTTTATTTTCAAAACCGCTACTGGCCCGGCTGGCTGAGCATTTCAATCCACAGCGCACCCTTGCCCGAGGGCGCTTCGCTGACCCGCTGCAAGGCACCGTTCGCCGCAATGGCGTAACTGCCGACCTTGTCGCTTTTCTCACCGCTCACCAGCAACCAGCGCCCATTGGGTGACACCGCAATATTGCGTGGCTGTTTTTCCTGCACCGGATAGTTTTCGACAAACGTCACCTTGCCGCTGGCAGGCTCGACCTTGAACACCGACACGCTGCTGGAAGTGCGCTCGCTGATAAACAGCCACTTGCCATTCGGCGCGAGGCGAATGTCTGCCGCCCAGATACGCGGGGTGGGATCGTCCTTGAGATCATTGTTGCGCGCATCGCGGGCTTGCCCCGGCGCCAGGTTCAAGCGTTTCGGGATACCGTCCGCCGTGCTTGTCTGCTTCAACGCACCGGTTTTCTGGTTAATCGCGAACGCAGTGACAGTGCCACTCATTTCGCCGACCACGTACAGAAATTTGCCATCGGACGAAAATGCCAAGTGGCGTGGGCCGGTATTCTCGGTAACCGCAACGTAGCCCTCGCCAATGGGAACAAGCTTGCCGTCCTTTGGCTCCAGCCGGTATTGCAGAACACGATCAACGCCAAGATTACCGGCGTATACAAAACGGTTGCTCGGGTCGGTGCGCACCGAATGCGCATGCATGCCGGTCTTGTAGGTCTGGATACTGTCGCTGGGGCGGTGTTGCGCATCGATGGGCTGTACGCTGAGCAAATCGGCACCATAGGATGCGCCGAACAGGAAGCGCCCGCTGCGATCGGTAGACAGGTAGGCCAGGCTCTCGGCCAATGGTGCCTGGCTCAGCGGCTTGAGATGCCCTGTTGCAGGCTCGATGCTGAAACTCAGCACTTGATAAGGCTTGGAACGCAGCGCTGCAAATAACGCTTTGCCGTCCGATGAGATGGCCATCGGATTGACCTGGTCTCCGGCTTTGGTCTGCTCGACCAGGCTGAGCGCGCCGCTCTGCTCATCCAGACGGTATTGGGATATAAGGCCGTCAGTGGGACTGGAAATGTAAGCAAACGTGGCTGCCTGGGCAGGCAGGCCAAACGAACAACCGACTGCAGCGGCCAGCAACAGAATATTTCTCATGGTGAACCTTTTTATTATTGTGGTGTGATCAGTCATCCTATGACCATATCTGCAGAACAGCAACTGCCTGATAACCCGCCCATATAAAACCGTTAGCCTGCTTTCTTTTAGTCACAGTGCACGCCATGATGAGGCACTCCCACCGCCTGCCAGCGAAGAGCCCAATGCCTGCCGCACACTCCGGTTCCATGACGATTACCCTGCAAATCGTTTCCATCGTTTTCTACACGTTCATCGCCTTCCTGTGCATCGGTCTGCCTATTGCGGTGCTACCCGGCTATGTTCACGACCAGTTGGGTTTCAGCCCATTGATTGCCGGCCTGACCATTGCCTCGCAATACCTGGCAACGCTGCTGAGTCGACCTTTTGCCGGCCGGGCGACCGATACGCTGGGCAGCAAGCGCTCTATCGTGTTCGGACTGTGGGGCATCGTCATAAGTGGCAGCATGACGTTACTGGCAACGCTGCTTCAGGAGTTTGCCACGCTGAGCCTGTCGATTCTGATCGTTGCGCGACTGTTTCTCGGCGTTTCCCAAGGGCTTATCGGAGTTGGCACTATCAGTTGGTGCATCGGCAAGCTCGGCGCGGAACATACGGCCCGATCAATCTCGTGGAACGGCATCGCGTCCTATGGTGCGATAGCCATTGGTGCACCGCTGGGAGTGATTGTCATCGACGCCGTGGGTTTCAACAGCCTGGGGGGCGCCTTGATCGTGATGGCAGGGCTGGCACTTTGGCTGATCCGCAACAAGCCATCGGTACCGGTCGTAGTCGGTGAGCGCCTGCCCTATTGGTCAGTGTTCGGCCGGATCGCGCCTTATGGTCTGGGACTGACGTTGTCCTCCATCGGCTACGGCACGCTGACCACCTTCATCACCCTGTTTTATCTAAGCCGCGGCTGGGAAGGTGCGGCCTATTGCCTGAGCATGTTTGGCGTGTGCTTTATCCTCGCCCGCCTGCTGTTCATCGGTGCCATCAACCGCCTCGGCGGCTACAACGCGGCCATCGTCTGCATGGCTGTGGAGATCTGCGGACTGCTGATGCTCTGGCTTTCACCGAGCAGCGGCATTGCTCTGGCTGGGGCAGGACTGACCGGTGTGGGGCTTTCACTGGTCTACCCGGCGCTGGGCGTGGAAGCGATCAAAAGCGTAACTACCCCCAGCCGAGGCGCAGGCCTGAGTGCCTACGCTGTGTTCTTCGATCTGGCCTTGGCAATTGCCGGCCCTGTAATGGGGGCTATTGCCTTGGGTCAGGGCTATGACTGGATATTTTTTTACGCGGCGTTGCTGTCGGCGTGCGCGCTGGCGCTGACAATCTGGTTATCACGCCGCACCGCCAACCAAACATATCCAGCATGAACACTACCTTTAGCGCATAAGTTTTTTACTTGTAATTCCGGTCCTTGGTGACGGCGTGAGTAACACCGGCGTTCTGAACATTGATTCCAGCAGTACGCTGATCTCGACCTCGGGCAGCATTGCGCCCTTCCGCGCAGCATCCCTCGCTTCATTAGAGAATGCCGGAACGCTGGACGTGCGCGATGCAGGCAGTGCGCTCACTGGCACATTGACGGTGAACGGCAATTACACCGGCCAGAACGGGCGGCTGCTGTTGCTCTCGGCACTGGGCGATGATGCATCCGCCAGCGACCGACTGGTGGTGGCACAGGGTAGGATCAGTGGTTCTACGCGCATGATCGTCAGCAACGCGGGTGGGCTGGGCACCCTGACCCTTGGCAACGGCATTGAAGTGGTACAAGCCATCAACGGTGCAACCAGCGATAGCAGCGCCTTTTCGTTGCAAAGTCCGCTGTCTGCAGGCGCTTATCAGTATTACCTGTTCAAGGGCGGCGCCACTGCCGGCTCGGAGAACAGCTGGTTCCTGCGCTCTGCGGTGATTGCGCCGCCAACGCCAGCGCCGCCCCCTGTCGAGCCCCTCCCCGAACTTGCACAGCCAACTCCCCAGCCGACACCTGAGCCGACACCAACACCGCAACCTGTGCCCGCCCCGCTCCCAAACCCTGAGCCTGAGCCTGAGCCTGCGCCGACCACCCCGGCCCCGGTCCTCCCGGCAGCCGCACTGCCAGTGCCCGCGATCGGAACACCGCCACTGCCGGAACCCGTTCGCGGAGCCGCGCCCATCGCGTTGTACCGCCCCGAGGTCGCCAACTATTCAGTGGCAGCGCCAAGCGCTGCGGTCCTGGCGCTGAGTTCGCTGGGCACCTTTCATGAGCGCCAGGGTGATCAGGCGCTACTGACTGAATACGGCATGGCGCCTGCCGGATGGGCACGTGTGTTTGGCAGCGACTTCAGGCAACGCTGGTCTGGAGACGTGAGCCCAGGCTTGGACGCTTCATTCAAGGGCTACCAGATCGGCCATGATCTGTATGCCTGGCACTTGGAAAACGGGCGCAGCCAGCGCGTCGGGCTGTTCGTCGCGCATAACCGTCTGGATGGCAAAGTGCAGGGTTTTGCTGAGGGTTTCAGAAACTACGAAACAGGGCACCTGAAACTGAGCGGGCAAAGCCTGGGGGCCTACTGGACGCTGACGACACCCGGTGGCGGGTACGTTGACGCAGTCGCGATGGGCACTCGCCTGGACGGCCGCAGCCGCTCCGTCAGGGGCACAGGTGTCGACATTGAAGGCCATGTGATGAGCCTGTCTGCAGAGGCCGGGTATCCGCTGCCACTCTCACAGCGCTGGGTTGCAGAGCCTCAGCTACAGATCATCTACCAACGCATAGACCTTCAGGATCAGCATGACGGCATTGCCCATCTCGGATTCGACAGTCAGTCTTACACCGCAGGGCGCATCGGCATACGTTTCAAGGGGCGCTATCAATTCAGTAGCGTACCGATAGCGCCTTATCTGCGAGCCAACCTCTGGCACACCAAAGACGGCCATGACACTCTGACATTCGATCATGCAGAGCAGATAAGAACCGAGCATCGATCAACGACGGGCAGTATCGGCGCCGGGATGATAGCGACATTGAGCAGCAAGGCCAGTCTGCACTGGAGCGCTGATTACCTTGTTGATCTGGGCGAACAAGGAACGGAGGGAGTAAACACCAGCCTGGGTTTCAGGCTGGTGTGGTAATGCGACCGTCAGCGCGGGGATGCGCCCTGGTCAGTCTTTCTTCGGTTTGAGGATAAGCACGGCAAGCGGCGGCAGGTTCAGTTTCAGTGAAGCCTCCATCCCATGTGCTGGCTCGTCTTCGGTGTTCACTTCCCCACCATTGCCCATGTTAGAACCTGCGTAGGTTTCCGCGTCGCTGTTCAGCAACTCAGTCCATGCACCTGATACCGGCGCGCCGACACGATAATCCAGGCGCGGCACTGGCGTCATGTTGGCCACCACCAGCAGCGGCTCGCCATCATTGCTCCAGCGCAGGTAGGCAAACACGCTATTGGCCTGGTCGTCGCCGATCAGCCACTGGAAGCCCGCTGGATCAGCATCGCGCTGGTGCAACGCCTTTTCCTGACTATAGATTCGGTTCAGGTCACTGACCAGCTTCTTCACGCCAATATGTTCAGCGTATTTCATCAAGTACCAGTCCAGTTCACGGTCGTGATTCCACTCACGCCACTGACCGAATTCACAGCCCATGAACAGCAGTTTCTTGCCCGGGTGCGTCCACATGAACGACAGATAAGCGCGCAGGTTGGCGAACTTCTGCCAGTGGTCACCCGGCATCTTGTCGATCAGCGAATGTTTGCCGTGTACCACTTCGTCATGGGAAATAGGCAGTACGAAGCGCTCTGACCACGCGTACACCAGGCTGAAGCTCAGCTTGCCGTGGTGGTGTCCGCGATTGATCGGGTCCTCCTCCATGTACTGCAGCGAATCATGCATCCAGCCCATGTTCCACTTGTAGTTGAAGCCCAGCCCACCCTGCTGGGTCGGCTCGCTGACACCCGGCCACGCGGTCGACTCTTCCGCAATCACCATGGTCCCTGGGGCTTCCAGCGCAACTACGTCGTTCAAATGACGCAGAAAGTCGATTGCCTCGAGGTTTTCGCGTCCGCCAAAGCGATTTGGCACCCATTCGCCTGCATTACGCGAATAGTCGCGGTACAGCATTGACGCCACCGCATCCACGCGCAGACCGTCGATGTGGTAATGCTTGAGCCAGTGCAACGCCGAAGCCAGCATGAAGCCATGAACTTCGGTGCGCCCCAGGTTGTAGATCAGCGTGTTCCAGTCCTGATGGAAGCCTTCCTTGGGGTCGGCGTACTCGTACAGCGCGGTGCCGTCGAACTGCGCCAGGCCGTGGGTATCGGTCGGGAAATGCGCAGGCACCCAGTCAAGAATCACGCCGATTTCAGCCCGATGACAGGCCTCGACGAACGCAGCGAAATCTTCCGGCGAACCGTAGCGAGCGGTCGGTGCAAACTGGGCCAGCAACTGATAGCCCCATGAACCCCCGAACGGATGCTCCATGATCGGCATCAGCTCAATGTGGGTGAAGCCGAGTTCCTTCACATAGGGAATCAAGCGGTCAGCCAGCTCGCGCCAGTTGTACTGTCGCCATTGACCGTCTTCGTGCTGCTCCATCTGCCACGAGCCTGCGTGCAGTTCGTAGATCGACAGCGGCGCGGCAACATCGTGGCGGCCTGTCCGTGATTGCAGCCATTCCTGGTCGTTCCACTCGAATTGCAGTGGCGCAGAGACCTTTGACGCGGTGTCGGGCGGCAGCGTAGTGGCCAGAGCCATAGGGTCGCTTTTCTGCGGCAGAATCCCGTGGGCACCGAGGATCTCGTATTTGTAGACTTCACCGGGCTGCAGACGCGGAACGAAAATCTCCCATACGCCGGTCGGGTGACGCAGGCGCATCGGGTGACGACGACCATCCCAGCTGTTGAAACTGCCGACCACCGACACACGGCGGGCATTCGGCGCCCAGACCGCAAAGCGCACACCGTCGACGCCATCGACGTTGGTCACTTGCGCGCCCAGGAAACTGCTCAGGTCGCGGTGGTTGCCTTCGGCAAACAGATAAAGGTCCATCTCGCCCAGCAGCGGACCGAAGCTGTAAGGGTCCTCGGTGATCTGCTCGCCGCCAGCCCATTGGATTTTCAGCAGGTAAGGCTGTGGCTGTTCGAGATGACCGACGAAAAACCCCGGCACCTCGCTCATTTCCATCTCGCCCAGCTCGCGACCATCATCTTTGGCCAGCAGACGCACGCTCAACGCAGCGGGCAGATAGGCACTAACGTATTGCCCGCTGCCGCCGTCACCGTGCGGACCCAGGATCGAGAAAGGATCACGGTGTTCCGCGCGGATCAGCGCGTCGAGGTCCGCAGCAGCGGGAATCGCGCGGCGGCCTGTGCCGGTTTTGTGAGGCGCATTCATATTGGCTCTCCATCAGACGGTTGCAGCAACCCACGCAAGCCTTGCAAGGGAACGGCCAACCAGGCTGGACGATTCTCGGCTTCGTAGATCACTTCATAAGCAGCTTTTTCAAGGGTGAACAATTCCAGTGCGGCGTCCTCCCCTTTTGCATCTTTCCAGGCATGAGCCATTCCGCTCGTTGCCGAGCGATAACCTTCGATAAAGGCTTCCCGCGCCTGCGCCAGGTAGGTCTCGGCGACACGTTTGCGAGCACCGGCAGCCTCAGGCGAGGTATCGACGCTTTGTGCGCTGCGTACTGCCATGGCGGCAGCGTAGTCAAACGAGCGCAAAACACCGCTGACATCCTTGAACGGGCTGTGCTTGGCACGGCGTTCTTCAAGTGCGCGGGCCGGTTCACCCTCGAAATCGATCAGGTAGGCATCGCCTTTGACCACCAGCACTTGCCCGAGGTGCAAGTCACCATGCACGCGAATCCGCAGGCCACCTGCCGAGCGCTTGGCCAGACCTTCGACGCGCTGACGAATCTGCTTGCGCTGTGCAAGCAAATCGCTGACCAGTTGCTGATCGTCCTGTTCCAGATCGCCCTTGCGCTGCTCAAGCAGTTGCAAGGCGCGCTCAAGCTGAGCATTGACGCTGGTTCCGGAGGCCTTGCTGTCCTGACTGCTGGTGACTTCAACAGCGAAGTCTGCATTGTCGGTAGGCGACGCCAGAATCTGGTGCATTTCACCGAGACGCTGACCAAGGCTACGCGAAAAGTCCGCCAGCTCCAGCAACGCATTGTAATGCTGTTCCTGGCCGGAAACGCCATGCGCCAACTCATCGCGTACTGCGCGTTCCAGATTGTTCTGTGTCCACTCCCAAGCGTCACCCTGATTGCTCAGGTAGCCTTGGGCAATCATCAGCAGATTCGGTTTTCCGTCGTTGCCGACACGCACCACAGAGCCAAGCAACGGCGAGATATTCTTGAAGCCAGCGTTGGTCAGGAAAGCACCCATTTCCAGCTCCGGGTGCGTCCCGGCACTGACTTTACGAATCAGTTTGAGCACCAGGCTGCCACCGACGACCACCGAGCTGTTCGACTGCTCGGCAGACAGGTAGCGCACTTCCGACTCTGCGGTGAGGGCGAGCGGTGCCAGCTGCGAACTTTGCTCGAAACGCAACTCGCCGTCAGCGCAGGGGATGACCGTATCCGACTGCATGCCCTGAATCACTGCACGAATGAAGGTTTCCAGAGTAAACGCATCGGTGATCAGCCCTACATCACGATTACGCCGCACTCTGGCAAGTGCCAGTTGCTGTGGCAACGCGCTGCTGATGTCGTCTTCGGCGAGCAAGCCGAATGGCAGCTGATAGCGATCGGTCTGGCCGTCTGCAGTCACTTCTATTTCGCTGAGCAACACAGGGTGCGCCTCATCGCCGAAACGCACCGCATACGCGATATTGACCTGCTCTATGTCCTTGCCCTTGCCTGCGAACCAGCGGCGTTTTGGCAAATAAACAGCCAGTGACGTTTTTTCCATGGTGCTGCGCAGCGGCTCTTCGAGCAACTCCTCAAGGCGCTTCTTGAGCACCAGGGTCGGGAAGTCCGGCATGCTCTGCGCGGGTTCAACGTGCCAACTGGGCATTTGATTCTCCGAAGCCAGTAAAAACCAGTAAAAACCATACGGCGGGAGCGTCAGCAAATAGCTTAACTGCCCGATAGGCGGAAATGCGCTGCCACCGAGCATTTCCACCGGCACTGTGCCTGCGTGAGCCGACAGCTCAAGCTCTGCAGCCTGAGCGGCGCTGGAAACGTTGGCAACACACAACACCACTTCGCTGTGACCATCGGGTGCCGTGTACTCGCGGGTATACGCAAGAATGCGGCGGTTCGACGGCGAGAGCATTTTCAGCGTGCCACGCCCGAATGCCTTCTGCTGTTTGCGCACCGCCAGCATGCGTCGATTCCAGTTCAGCAGCGAGTGCGGGTCACGCTCCTGAATTTCGACGTTGACCGACTGAAAGCCGTACATCGGGTCCATGATCGGCGGCAATACCAGGCTGGCCGGATCTGCACGCGAAAAGCCGCCGTTGCGGTCGATCGACCACTGCATCGGCGTACGCACACCATCCCGGTCGCCTAGATAGATGTTGTCGCCCATGCCGATCTCATCACCGTAATACAACGTCGGCGTGCCGGGCATCGACAACAGCATGCTGTTCAACAGTTCGACCCGGCGGCGGTCCCGATCAACCAGTGGTGCCAGGCGTCGACGAATACCCAGGTTGATCCGCGCGCGGCGGTCAGCGGCATAGTAATTCCAGAGGTAATCACGCTCACGATCCGTCACCATTTCCAAGGTCAGTTCGTCGTGGTTGCGGAGGAAAATCGCCCACTGGCAATTCTCCGGAATTTCCGGTGTCTGGCGCAGAATATCGGTGATCGGAAAGCGGTCTTCCTGCGCCAGCGCCATGTACATGCGCGGCATCAGCGGGAAGTGAAACGCCATGTGACATTCGTCGCCATCCGGCCCCTTGCTGTCGCCGAAATACAGCTGGGTGTCTTCCGGCCATTGATTGGCCTCGGCCAGCAGCATGCGGTCCGGGTAGTTCGCATCGATCTCGGCGCGAATACGCTTGAGCACCTGATGGGTTTCCGGAAGGTTCTCGTTATTGGTGCCATCGCGTTCGATCAGGTATGGGATAGCGTCCAGACGCAAACCGTCAATGCCCAGGTCCAGCCAGAAGCGCATGACTTCAAGCACCGCATCAAGTACGTGCGGGTTATCGAAGTTCAGGTCTGGTTGGTGGGAGTAAAAACGGTGCCAGAAGTATTGCCCGGCGACCGGGTCCCAGGTCCAGTTGGACGTTTCTGTGTCGAGAAAAATGATCCGCGTGCCGTCGTACTTCTGGTCGGTGTCCGACCAGACATAGAAATCCCGTGCCTTTGAGCCGGGCTTGGCATGACGCGCTTTCTGAAACCACGGGTGCTGGTCGGACGTATGGTTGATAACCAGCTCACTGATCACCCGCAGGCCACGCTTGTGCGCCTGGGCAATGAAGCGCTTGGCATCGGCCATGGTGCCGTAATCGCTATGCACATCGCGGTATTCGGAAATATCGTAGCCATCGTCCCGGCGCGGCGACGGGTAGAACGGCAGCAACCAGATGGTGTTGACCCCCAGCGCGGCAATGTAGTCGAGCTTTTCGATCAAGCCCGCGAAATCGCCGATCCCGTCGTTATTGGAATCGAAGAACGATTTCACATGAACCTGGTAAATCACCGCATCCTTGTACCAGAGCGGGTCTTTGATGAATGTCGCGTCACCGGGCTTCTTGGCCATTACTGACTCCTTGGGAGTGTTATTGCGCAGCCTGGATGCGCCAGATTCCAAACGGTTGTGATGGATCAAGACGCGTGTGCTGATACTTGCCGTACCAGGTCCAGCGGTGTCCGGTCATCAGGTCTTCACCCGACGTCGCCGCGTCATCCGGCAGGCCCATTTCCCACAGCGGCAGCTCGAAATCTGCTTCCTGTGCGTTGAAGGGGTCAAGGTTGACGGCAATCAGAATGAAGTTGCTGCCATCCGCCGAACGCTTGCCGAAGTACAGAATGTTGTCATTCCACGCGTTATACAGTTTCAAGCCCAAGTGCGTTTGCAGCGCGGGGTTCTGCCTGCGAATGCGGTTGAGCTGGGCGATCTCGGCAATGATGTTGCCCGGTGCGGCATAGTCCCGAACGCGAATCTCGTACTTTTCCGAGTCCAGATACTCTTCCTTGCCGGGAATCGGTGCCGCTTCACACAACTCAAACCCCGAATACATGCCCCACAGCCCGGAGCCCATGGTGGCCAGCGCTGCACGGATCAGAAATCCAGGACGGCCAGACTCGTGCAGGAAGCGCGGGTTGATATCAGGTGTGTTGACGAAAAAGTTCGGGCGATAGCAGTCACGCCAAGGCACTTCGTTGAGCTGGGTGAAATACTCGGACAGCTCTGCCTTGGTGTTGCGCCAGGTGAAATACGTGTAACTCTGGCTGTAACCGACCTTGCCCAGCCGCGCCATCATGGCAGGCTTGGTGAACGCTTCGGCAAGGAACATGACCTCAGGATGCTGATTGCGCACCTCGCCGATCATCCACTGCCAGAAAGGCAGCGGCTTGGTGTGCGGATTATCGACGCGGAAAATCTTCACGCCTTCATTCACCCAGCCCAGAACGATGTCACGCAATTCCAGCCACAGACCAGGAATGGCATCAGGCGCGTAGAAATCGACGTTGACGATGTCCTGATACTTCTTCGGCGGGTTTTCCGCATAGCGGATCGTGCCGTCCGGACGCCATGAGAACCAGCCCGGATGCTGCTTGAGCCAAGGGTGGTCCTGCGAACATTGAATGGCGAAGTCCAGTGCGATTTCCAGCCCGTGATCGGCTGCAGCCTTCACCAGGTTACGGAAGTCTTCACGGCTGCCCAACTGCGGGTGAATGGCTTCATGACCGCCATCCTCGCTGCCAATTGCGTACGGGCTGCCCGGATCATCCGGCCCTGCGGTAAGAGAGTTGTTCGGTCCCTTGCGATGGGCACGGCCGATCGGGTGAATCGGCGGAAAGTACAATACGTCGAAACCCATGTCGCGGATGATCGGCAAACGCGAATGGACATCGTTGAAGGTGCCGTGGCGCGCAGGGTCATCAGTGATCGAGCGAGGAAACAGCTCGTACCAGCTGGCGAACTGCGCCAGCTCACGCTCGACATCCAGCGGAAATTCAACGCTACGACTCAGGAAGGCCTGATTATCAGCCAGCTTCATCAGGTTTGCGGTTTCACTGTGCAACAGCAACGCGACTTTCTCGTCTTTATCGCCCTGCTCCAGCTGACCTAGCAGGCTTTCAATCTGCTGGCGCTGATCGTGCTGGCTGCGCTCAGCGGCATGCACCAGATGAATGCGCCCCTCTTCCAGTTCCAGGTCGACAGGCACACCAGCGCCGAACTTCTTGTCCAGTTCGTAACGATAGCTGCCGAACTGATCGATCCAGGCTTCAAGGCGAAACACATAGCGACTGACCGAAGTCGGGGTGAACTCACCGACCCAGCTGTCATTGCCCAGTTCGTGCATTGGCGCGCTATGCCAGGTGTCCTCATCGGCAGCACGCCAGCGAATATTGACCGCCATTTTGTCGTGCCCGTCGGCGTAGACCTTGCTGGTCACGGTGACCGGTTGCCCGATGATCGCCTTGGCCGCAAACAGGCCACCGTCGATCACTGGCAGCGTGTCTTCGATCACGATGCGGGGCAATTGCAGCGCCTGGGTCAGTGACAAGGGTTGGGTTGGGTGCGGTACATCGGTGGCCAGGGAATCCGGACCATATGGCTGTTCACTCATCGAGCATCACTCCTCACGCCCCAGGGACGCTCCTGTGCATTCCATGCAATGGAAAAATTGACGGTATGGCAGCGGACAATCGCGAAATGCAGAAGACTCGTCGAATTCAGCTGCCTAGGTTCCGAGCGGTCAACGAAGGTAAAGTTCAAAGGTTTTGAGGTTGTCAGGTGGGCGCATTGAACATGAGCCAAAGGCAGGGCAGAACAATCGGGCAAGGGTGATCCGGTTAAAATCAATTGAATCATCAATCAAGCCGGGGGGTCGTAAAAAGGGTCAACAAGGAGGCTGCAACCATGACTCTACCCAATCCAGTAGAAGTACCTGATCCAAACATCGACGACCCCGTTCTGCCCGAGCCAGTACCCGAGCAGGAGCCCCCCCCTCACCGCCTCTACCCGATCAAACACCGGTAGGCGACCCGCCCGCCAATGCGCCACCTGTAACGGTGTGACGAGTCAGTAAGCGGTATCTGAAGGCGCTTGCCAGACCATGCACGCCTTCAGCGCCCGCCCGCCAGATCGATGAACGTTCCTGTGGCATACGACGTATTGTCCGACAGCAGCCAGAGAATGGCCTCGGCCACTTCCTCCGCCGTCCCCCCACGGCCCATGGGCAGTGCGCCCTCGAGTTTGCTGACGCGGAACGGATCGCCGCTCAGGGCATGAAAGTCGGTGAAGATGAACCCCAGCCGCACCGCGTTGACGCGAATGTTCTCCCCGGCCACTTCCCTGGAAAGCCCGATGGTGAACGTGTCCAGCGCGCCTTTCGAAGCGGCGTAATCCACATATTCGCCCGCCGAGCCCAGGCGGGCCGCGAGCGAGGATACGTTGACGATACTGCCACCGTGCCCGCCGTGACTCGGCAGCATGCGTAACAAGGCATGTTTGCTGCACAGCATCGGTCCGACCACGTTGGTCATCATCATTTTGAGCATTCGGAATTCGGACATGTCCTCAACTCTTGAAGCCTGAGCGAGCGTGCCTGCATTGTTGACCAGATGGGTAACGCGGCCGAGTTCCGAATCGACCCTGGAGAACAGGCGCATGATCTCGTCTTCGTTGCTGACGTCCGCCTGCAAGGTGATCGCCTGAGCACCCAGGGCCCTGACCTGCCCTGCCGTCTTTTCGGCTGCGGCATGGTCAGACAGATAATTGATACAGATCCGATAGCCCTGTACAGCGGCCAGACGCGCAGTGGCTGCGCCGATTCCGCGCGAGCCACCGGTAATAATGAGGACTTTTTCCATGATTTTTCTCAGAAGCCAGCATCAAGGCGCAGCTAACACCCGCAGGTTAGCCAGACGTTTCTGATCGTGCCAGCCTTTGCCGTCCAGCGCCATCCATGCGCTTCAGAAAGCCGGTTGCCCAACATCGGGCACGTCGACTGCCGCTTTCGCCTCGGCGGCGCGAATTTCGTCGAGAAATTGCTCCGCCGGCAAAGGATAACCGAGCAGGAAGCCTTGCAGGGAGTGACATCCCAAGTGCGTCAGGAAGCGCTTCTGAACCGCTGTTTCTACGCCTTCGGCGACGATCCGCAGGTTCAACGCCTGCCCTACCGCAACGATGGCCGACACGATGGCGGCATCGTCGGTGTCATGCTCAAGGTCACGCACGAAACCTCGATCAATCTTGATTTCATTGGCAGGCAGGCGCTTCAGGTACATCAGGCTGGAGTAACCGGTGCCAAAATCGTCAATCGATAGATCCACGCCCATTTCCGACAGCCTTTGCAACACCGCCAGGCTGGCATCGGCGTCATGCATGGCCGTAGTCTCGGTGATTTCCAGGGTCAGGCAGTTGGCCGGGAGCTGATGTCTGGCCAGGGTATCCGCCACCGCAGTGACCAGCCCGGCATGACAGAACTGCAACGCTGACAGGTTCACCGCAATGCGCCAGTGCGCGTAGCCCTGGGTGTACCACTCACGCATCTGTCGGCAAGCCTCATCCAGTACCCACTCGCCGATCTGAATGATCAGGCCGGTTTTCTCTGCCATGGCGATGAACTGATCGGGGCCCATAACGCCTTGTTCCGGATGGTTCCAGCGTAATAGCGCTTCTGCGCCCAGGGGCAGTCCGGTCAAAGCGTCGAACTTGGGCTGGTAATAGATACAGAACTGCCTGTGCTTGATCGCCTTACGCAAGTCCTGAGACATCTGCAGCTGATTGCGTGCGTTGCTGTTCATCGAGGCATCGAAAAAGCTGTAGCCGTTCTTGCCGGTCGCTTTGGTGTGATACATGGCGGCATCGGCGTTGATCAGAAGTTCGTGCTGGGTATTGCCATTGCCCGGGTACATGCAGATGCCGATGCTCAGCGAGATCTGCAATTGATGCTCGCCGATGGTAAACGGATTGCCTATTTCATTGACCTGACGCGTTGCGACAGCCAACGCATCCTGCGGGTCATGCAGTTCGACCAGCAGCACGAATTCATCACCACCGATCCTTGCCAGCGTGTCGTGCCGGTGCAGGTTGTTACGAAGACGCAAAGCGACCTGCCGCAACAGCAAGTCCCCGGTATGGTGGCCGAATGCGTCATTCACCGGTTTGAAACCATCCAGGTCCATGAACATCAACGCAAAGCAGCCGCCGCTTTCGCTGACTTTCTTCATCGCCTGCTCGATGCGATCCGTCAACAACACACGGTTCGGCAGCCCGGTGAGGTTGTCATGCAGAGCCAGGTGGGTAAGCTCCTGATTGGCTTCAGTCAGGGAATTGGCCAGGACAGCGGTACGTGTCTCGAGGTGGGAGTCGAGAATACAACTGAACAGCGCGATACCCAGTATCGAAAGACTGGCGACCAGAACAATCCTGTCCAGTCCATTGCTGCTCAATCCATCGGGCAACGCACCACAAAAGCTGCCATCGGCAAAGGTGGCCGCCGCCATGCCGGTGTAATGCATACCGATGATGGCCGTTCCCAGCAGAATTGCCGCTACCGCACGCATCAGGTATATCCTGGGCCTTTGCTGGCGAAGACGAAACGCTATCCATAACGCCGCCGCAGAGGCGGCAATGCTGATCGCCAGGGAAAGCGCAAACAACCAGGGCGTGTATTCGATGCCGGGTTGCATGCGCATTGCCGCCATGCCGGTGTAATGCGTGGCGCTGATGCCAAGCCCCAGCAACAACCCACCCAGGCCAATCTGCGCGGCGGATAATAGCGGTCGGGCGGCCAGCCACAGCGCGAAACCGGAAGACAGTATTGCGATCAGCAAGGACAACAGTGCCAACGGCACATCATAGCCAACGTCGATAGGCAGGACGAATGCCAGCATACCGATGAAGTGCGTCGACCAACTGCCAACGCCCATTGCGAAAGCACCTCCCGCAATCCATACATAAACGGCGCGGCCCCTGGCCGAAATAATACGGCCAACCAGATGGAGAGCAGTGTACGCAGCAACAATTGCGACGAGAACGGAGACCACGACGAGCGACGGGGTGTAGCTGCCAATCAACATAAACGCACCTGGAGCCCAATGAGCGCGTCCATGCCGATACTGCGGGGGATGATTGTACGCAATAGCTGCCAAATGTCGCGGTATCTGGTCGAAAAGATGGCAACCAGCTATTGATTTTTCATTTATCACGAACAGTTCAAGAAAAACCGCCTTTGCTCCGTGAAGCACTCACTCCCTGAGGGTCAAACCTGTTTCGGCATTCCAGCCGCCACCCAATGCGGCAATCAACTGAACGCTGGCAATCAAGCGACTTTGCAGAACGTTCAGCACACTGCGTTCATTGCTCAAAGCAGTGGCCTGTACGTTGACGACGTCAAGATAACCGATCAGCCCGGCCTTGTACTGGTTGTTGGTCAGGCGCAACGAGTCGCGAGCCGATACCAGCGCTTCCTGGCGCACGGCGGCCTCCTGCTCGTAGACTTTGAGTTGAACGAGGTAATTTTCGACTTCCTGAAAACCATTCAGCACGGTCTGCCGGTACTGGGCGACAGTCTGGTCGTACACGGCCTCGGTACGATCAACTTCCGCCGTCCGCCTGCCACCGTCGAACAACGTCAACGCCAGTTGCGGCCCTACCGACCAGAAGCGGTTGGGCAGGCTGATCCAGTTGGCGAACGTACTGCTGCTGTAACCGCCGCTCATGCTCAGCGTGAAGTCTGGGTAGTAAGCGGCCTTGGCGACGCCGATGTTGGCATTGGCGGCCATGACCGAGCGTTCGGCCGCGGCAATGTCCGGTCGGCGTTCAAGCAACTGTGACGGCAGCCCTGGCGGGATCTGCGGCAATTGCGGAATCGAAGTGCTGGCCGGCAGATTGAAGTCAGCGGGCGCCATCCCCATCAGCACGGCAATGGCGTTCTCGAATTGTGCACGCTGCCAGGCCAGATCGATCAGGTCGGCCTGAGTACTTTTCAACTGTGTCAGCGCCTGGGCGACAGCGTCACTTCCTGAAATACCGGCGCGGTATTGATTCTGGGTGAGGGTCAGGGAGCGCTGATAGGTGTCCACAGTGGATTCCAGCAGGCGTTTCTGTTCGTCAATGACCCGCAATTGCAGATAATTCTGCACCAGCTCCGATTGCAGGCTGAGGCGCATCGCTGACAGGTCCGCAAGACTTGCCTGCGCACTGGCGGTGTCAGCCTCCAGCCCACGGCGCAACTTGCCCCACACATCGGCTTCCCAACTGACGCCCAGTTGAGCGTTGTAACTGTTGCGAATTCCCGAGGCGCCGGTATTCGTACCGGTATTGGATGTGCCTGTGCCCTGCCCCGAGCGGGTCTTGCCGGTGGTCAGATCCAGTGTCGGCAGAAATGCGCCTCTGGAGCTACGCACCAGTGCTTGTGCCTGCCGGTACTGCGCATCGTACTGGGCGACGGTCTGGTTGGAGGTGTTGAGCCGTTCGACCAGCGAGTTCAGTTGCGGATCCCTGTACACCTCCCACCATGCACCTTTGGCCATCGCGTCACCGGGTGTGGCTGCACGCCAGCCTTCGGCGGCCTTGAACTGCGCAGGCGCGGCCATCGACGGTGCCTGGTAATCAGGACCGACAGCACAAGCGCTGAGCAGCACAACGCAGAGCCCCAGCGCGAGTGGACGAATCAGCCCTGTCGGGCGGGATATAAAGGCCAGGCGTTCGGTCATAGCGGGGTTTCCAGAGCAGCATCGGTACGCACGCCACGCCATTTATTGTAACGGTGGCGCAGACGGTCGAGATAAAGGTAAACCACCGGGGTGGTGTAGAGAGTCAGGACCTGGCTGAAGATCAGTCCACCAATAATGGTCAGGCCCAGCGGTTTGCGCATTTCAGCGCCTTCCGCAGTACTCAGCAGCAACGGCAATGCACCCAGAATGGCGGCCATTGTGGTCATCAGAATGGGTCGTAGGCGTTGCAGACAAGCGCTGCGGATCGACTCTTGTGACGTCATTCCCTGATCACGCTCAAGGTGCAGGGCCAGGTCGATCATCATGATTGCGTTTTTCTTCACCACGCCAATCAGCAGGAACAGCCCTAACAGGGAGATCAGGCTGAATTCGCTGCCCAACACGTAGATCGTCAGCAATGCGCCCACACCGGCCGATGGCAGCGTCGAGAGGATCGTCAATGGATGGATGTAGCTTTCATAAAGAATCCCCAGCACCAGATACACCGCCAGCAACGCACCGAGAATCATCCAGGGCTGGCTTTTCTGGGTCGAGGCGAAGGCGTTGGCGGTCCCGGCCATCTTGGAAATGATGTCGGACGGCAGTCCGATGGCGGCAATTGCGCGCTCGATAGCCACCGTCGCCTTGTCGAGGCTGGCACCTTCGGCCAGATCAAAGGAAATGTTTTCGGCAGCGAACTGACCGTCATGCGAAACCCGATCATTCGCCAGACTGCGCTCGTAATGAGCAATGCTCGACAGCGGCACGCGCTGCCCGTCGGCAGTAATCACCTGAACCTGCTCCAGCGTCGCCGGGTCCTGAGCGTATTTGGGATTGACCTCCATCACCACCTTGTACTGGTTGAGGCTGTCATAAATCGTTGAGACCTGACGCTGGCTGTAGGCGTTGTTGAGCACCGCCGTGACCATGTTCATATCGATGCCCAGCCGTTTGGCCGTATCACGATTGACCACCAGGGTCACTTGCTGCGCCCCGCGCCCTTCCCTGGCGTCGATAGCCGTCAGCTCCGGAATCGATTTGAGCGCCGCAACGATCTTCGGATACCACAGCCGCAGGCTGCTCAGGTCTGCACTTTGCACAATGTACTGATACTGCGAACTGGTCTGCTCGCGACCACCCCCCAGTTGCAGGTCCTGATCAGGCGCCAGGAATAGTCTGCCACCGGGCACATGCGGCATGTTCTTGCGCAGGCGCTCGACCACTTTTTCGGCAGACAGCTTGCGCTCGGCAATCGGCTTGAGGCGTACGATCATGAAGGCGTTATTGGTGCCACCGCTACCGCCGATAAAACCGGCAACGCTCTCCACCGCAGGGTCTGCCAGAATCGAACGGCGAAAGATTTCCATTTTCGGCTGCATGACCGAGAACGAAAGACCGTCGTCACCGCGTACAAAACCCATCAGTTGCCCGGTGTCCTGCTGTGGCAGAAAGGTCTTGGGCACCACCACATACAGCGCGACATTCACCACAACGGTAATCAGCAGGCTGAGCAGTGTCAGCCTGCGATGCCGCATGACCCAGCCGAGCGAGCGGTCATAGCCGGCGACCATGCGGTCGTTGACCCGCTCGCTCCAGCGCTGAAAGGCATTGTCCTTGCCCGAATCGTGGGGTTTGAGCCAGCGCGCGCACAACATCGGCGTCAGGGTCAGGGATACGATCAGCGAGACGACGATCGACACCGACAAGGTAATGGAAAACTCGCGAAACAGACTTTCGACCAGCCCACCCATGAACAGAATGGAAATGAACACCGCCACCAGCGAGACGTTCATCGACAGCAAGGTGAAACCCACCTCTTTGGCCCCCAGAAAGGCCGCTTTCATGGGGTCGAGACCGTTGTGAATGTGCCGGGAAATGTTTTCCAGCACCACGATTGCATCGTCCACCACCAGCCCGGTGGCGAGGATCAAAGCCATCAACGACAGATTGTTCAGGGAAAAACCTAACAGGTGCATGATCGCAAAGGTGCCTACCAGCGATACCGGAACCGCCAGAGTGGGGATCAGCGATGCGCGAAAGCTGCCGAGAAACAGAAATACCACCATCACCACCAGAACCACGGCAATCAGCAGGGTCATCTCTGCCTCGTGCAGCGTCGCCTTGATCACCGGCGAGCGGTCCATCGCGACATTGAGGCTCACGCTGGCGGGCAGCACGGCCCGCAGGGCTGGCAATTGCGCCTTGATCTGCGCCACGGTTTCAATGATGTTGGCGCCCGCCTGCCGGTTGACGACCAGTAACACCGCCCGGTCATTGTTATAAAACCCGCTGTTGTAGCGATCTTCCACGGCATCGCTGACTTTCGCGACGTCCTTGAGGCGCAAGGTCGCCCCGTCCTTGTAGCGAATGATCAGCGGCGCATAGTCCTTGGCGGTTTCCAGCTGGTCGTTGGCCTGCACCTGCCAGTTATGCAGGTCATCCTCCACAAAACCCTTTGGACGCCGTACGTTCGCACCGGTTATCGCGGTACGCACGTCGTCAAGCGATACGCCGTACTGGGAGAGCATCTGTGGCTCCAGCTCGATACGCACCGCTGGCAGCGAGCTGCCGCCGATCTGCACTTCGCCGACCCCGGAAACCTGCGACAGGCTCTGTGACAGGATGGTGGATGCCAGGTCGTAAAGCTGACCTTTTTCCAGCACCGTCGACGTCATCGACAACACCATGATCGGCGCCTGGGACGGATTGACCTTCTTGTAGGTCGGCATGCTGCGCATACCGCTGGGCAGCAGGTTGCGCGAAGCATTGATTGCCGCCTGCACTTCCCGCGCCGCTCCATTGATGTCGCGATTGAGATCGAACTGCAGAATGATCCGTGTCGTGCCCTGACTTGAATTGCTGGTCATGGTATTGACCCCGGCAATACTGCCCAGCGAACGCTCCAGCGGAGTGGCCACAGTGGAGGCCATCACCTCGGGGCTGGCACCCGCCAGACTGGCTGACACCACAATTACCGGGAAGTCCATGTTCGGCAACGGCGCGACCGGCAACAAACGAAAGCTGACCGCGCCCAGCAGCAGGATCGCCAGGCTCAGCAGTACGGTCGCAACAGGTCGACGGATAAACGGCGCTGACAGGTTCATGCGTCAGCCCGTTCCAGTCGGTCCGGGTCGGCAGGCCTGCGACTCCAGCGACGGCCAAGCCGGTCGAAATACAGATAGATGACCGGCGTGGTAAACAGCGTCAGTACCTGGCTGACCAGCAGACCGCCGACCATCACCAACCCCAGTGGCTGGCGCAACTCTGCGCCGGAGCCGCTGGCAAGCATCAACGGAATGGCGCCGAACAATGCTGCCAGGGTGGTCATGAGAATCGGCCGGAAACGCAGCAGCGCCGCTTCGTAGATCGCCGTTTCCGGTGCAACACCCCGGTTGCGCTCTGCGTCGAGCGCGAAGTCGATCATCATGATCGCGTTCTTCTTGACGATGCCGATCAGCAAAATGATACCGATGATCGCGATCATCCCCAGGTCATTGCCGCTGATCAGCAAGGCCAGCAAGGCACCCACTGCTGCCGACGGCAGTGTCGAGAGGATGGTGATCGGGTGGATATAGCTCTCGTAGAGCACGCCCAGCACGATGTACATGGTCACTACAGCCGCCAGAATCAGCAGCAACGTGCTCGACAACGATGCCTGAAATGCCTCGGCAGCGCCCTGAAACTGGGTCTGCACACCAATCGGCATGCCGATGTCCTGCTCAACCTGTTCGATGACCTGCACGGCCTTGCCCAATGCAACGCCGGGCGCAAGGTTGAACGACATCATCACTGCGGGAAACTGCCCGAGGTGAGCGATGGCCAACTGTGCCTGACGCTGCTCGACGCGTGCCAGGCTCGACAGTTTTACCTGTGCGCCATCGGTGCTCTTGACGTGGATCTGCTCAAGTGCGGCAGGGCCGAGCTCACTGCCCGACGCGGCTTGCAGCACCACGCGGTACTGGCTGGCCTGGGTATAGATGGTGGAAATCTGTCGCTGACCGAATGCGTCGTACAGCGCATCGGTAATATTCGCAACGGTGACCCCTACCCGACTGGCCACATCACGATCGATGTTCAGATATACCTGTAGGCCCTTGTCCTGCAGGTCGCTGGCCACATCCGTCAACTCGGACCGTTTGCCGAGCGCCTCGACCAGCCTTTCGCTCCACAGCGTCAGCAGCTCGGCGTCGGGCGATGACATGCTGAACTGATACTGAGTACGACTGACCCGGTCTTCAATGGTCAGGTCCTGCACCGGCTGCATGAACAGACGAATGTCCGAAAGCTTGTCTACCTCTGGCTGCAGGCGCTGGATCACCTCGGATGCGGTGAGGTCACGCTCTGAGTGGGGCTTGAGGTTGATCAGCAGACGCCCGCTGTTGAGCGTTGCGTTATCACCGTCAACACCAATGTAGGAGGACAGACTGACCACCGCAGGGTCCTTGAGAATGATGTCAGCCAGCGCCTGCTGACGCTGGCTCATGGCAGCAAAGGAGACCGACTGTGGCGCTTCCGAAATACCCTGGATCACGCCGGTGTCCTGCACCGGAAAAAAGCCCTTGGGCACAACGATGTACAGCAGCACAGTCAGTGCCAGAGTGGCCAATGCCGCCAACAGGGTCAATGGTTGATGCCTGAGCACCCAGCGCAACCCGCCCGCGTAGATATCGATCAGCCAGTCGATCCAGGCACCGCTGGCACGATAGAAACGGCTCTGCTCTTCTTCCTTTGGCTCGCGCTTGAGCAACCGCGCGCACATCATGGGCGTCAGGGTCAGCGATACCACCAGCGATATCAGGATGGCGACTGCCAGAGTGATCGCGAACTCGCGAAACAGCCGCCCGACCACATCAGCCATGAACAACAGCGGGATCAGTACTGCAATCAGCGACAGGGTCAGGGAAATCAGGGTGAAACCGATCTGTTTCGCGCCCTTCAGGGCGGCCTGCAGAGGTGTTTCGCCCTCCTCGATATGCCGGGAGATGTTTTCCAGCATCACGATGGCGTCATCGACAACGAAACCGGTCGCGATGGTCATGGCCATCAGCGTGAGGTTGTTGACCGAGAAGCCCGCCAGGTACATGACGCTGAAGGTGCCTACCAGTGACAGCGGGACGGCGATAGAGGGAATGATCGTCGCGCTGAAACGACGCAGGAACAGGAAGGTTACCAGCACCACCAGGATAATCGCGATCAACAGTTCGTGCTGAACATCGGCTACCGACGCGCGAATCGTCTGTGTGCGGTCCGTCAGGACCACGACGTCGAGGCCGGCCGGAAGGTTCTCGGTGATTGATGGCAGCAGTGCCTTGATCCGGTCGACCACCTCGATCACGTTGGTGCCCGGCTGGCGCTGAATGTTCAGCAGCACTGCCTGACTCCGATTGGCCCAGGCCGCCAGGCGTTCGTTTTCCGCACCATCGACGATTTCGGCCACATCCTTCAGGCGCAGGGGGGCGCCATCCTTATAGGCCAGAATCAGGTTGGCGTACTCCTCGGGAGACTTCAGCTGATCGTTGGCATCCAGCATCGAAACCCGGGTTGGCCCATCGAAATTGCCCTTGGGCTGATTGACGTTGGACGCGCCGATCAGGGTCCGCACATCAGACAGGTTCAGGCTGTTGGCGGCCAGCGCCTCCGGATTGACCTTGATCCGCACAGCCTGACGCTGCCCGCCGGCAATGCTGACCATGCCGACGCCGCTGATCTGCGAGATTTTCTGCGCCATGCGTGTATCGACCAGATCATTGAGCTTGGGCAGCAGCATGGTTTTCGAGGTAATCGCCAGGGTCAGAACCGGCGTGTCTGCCGGGTTGACCTTGTTATAGACCGGCGGTGCCGGAAGATCGGTAGGCAGAAGGTTGGTGGCCGCGTTGATCGCCGCCTGCACCTGCTGCTCAGCCACATCCATGTTGATTTCGAGGCTAAAACGCAAGGTAATGACCGACGCGCCGCCCGAGCTGGTCGAGGCCATCTGGATCAAACCGGGCATCTGCCCGAATTGACGCTCAAGAGGCGCAGTGACGGAGCTGATCATGACCTGCGGACTGGCGCCGGGATACAGCGTCATCACACGAATGGTCGGATAGTCGACCTGAGGCAGCGCCGACACCGGCAGCAGTGTGTAAGCAATCAGACCCGCCAGGACGATTGCCAGCATACTCAGCGTGGTGGCAACCGGACGCAGGATGAACAGGCGCGACATGTTCATACGTTTGGTTTTTCCACCTTGCCGAGTGCTGCCGACTTGTCTGTCTTGCTGTCAGGCTTGCCCTGCAGCTTCTGAACCGGACCCGCCGGTACATCCTTGCTGTCGTTGACGACCTCGACTTCAGCGCCGTCGCGCAGACGGTCGGTGCCTTCGAGCACGACCCGTTCTCCGGCTGCCAGACCTTCGGTAATCACCGTCGATGTCTCGTCGCTCGGGCCGGTCTTCAACAATTTGAGTTTGACCTTCTTGTCACCGTCCAGGACATAGACAAAGGTCCCGTCAGTGCCGAACTGCACGGCAGCCGTTGGCACCAGTGTCACCTGTTTCAACGTATCGGCGCGCAGACGCACATTGACGAACTGGTTGGGGAACAGGATCTCGTCACCGTTATCGAAACGGGCCTTGAACTTCAGTGTGCCGGTCGTCACATCGATCTGGTTATCGAGGCTGGCGAGTACACCGGAAGCCTGCATTTTCGTATCGCCCCGGTCCCAGGCTTCGACGGGCAGCTTGTCGCCGGTGCGGTAGCGGGAAATGACTTTCGACAGGTCTTTTTCCGGGAGCGTGAAGGCGACCGAAATGGGCTGGGTCTGGGTAATTACCACCAGCGCGGTGGTGTCGTTGGCGGCAACCAGGTTGCCGACGTCCAGCTGTTTGAGGCCGACACGACCTGCAATAGGCGCACGAATGCGTGTGAAGTCCAGGCTCAGCTTCGCATCAGCCACGACCGCCTGATTGGTCTTGATCGTGCCCTTGTACTGATTGACCAGCGACTCGGCAGTGTCGAGGGTCTGTTTGGCGATGCTGTCCTCGGCAAAAAGCCCACGGTAACGCTGTACGTCGAGCTGAGCATTCTTGAGCAGCGCCTGATTGGTTGCCAGCGTACCTTCGGCCTGCTGCAACGCCACCTGATAACTGCGCGGATCGATTTCCGCCAGCAGGTCACCCGCCTTGACCATCTGCCCTTCCTGGAAATAAAGCTTGACCAGCTCTCCCGCCACCCGGCTGCGCACATTGATGGTGTTCATCGCCGTTACCGTGCCAAGCGCCTTGTAGTAGATCGGGAAATCGCCTTCGGTTGCCGGGGCGACCCGCACCGGGACAGCGACAGCCGATGCACCGAAGCCAGGACGCGCCACGCCACCTGCGCCATGCTTCTTGCTCTCGGCCCCTTTGCCGGGAGTGGAGGCAGGCCATAACCACCAGCACAGGGCAACAATGGCCAACAGGATCAACAAACTGATCAACCAGCGACGGGATTTACGAGAGCCAGACGATTGCATGAATAAATCAACCATTACAGGTGGGGGCTTCTTCAGAAGGCTGAACAATAAGCACAGATGCGTTACAAGCAAAGCGCCTTTACCAAGCGCTTACTTTCGATAAACGTATGACGCACAAACAAAAAAACGGCCTGAGCGGATTCAGGCCGTCGAAGTGTTGCGGAAAGTTACTTAAGGAGACGCTGAACA
>NZ_LJQT01000345.1:0-32230 GCF_001400515.1 Pseudomonas meliae
TGTCTACACCCTCTTAGGGCCGATATTCATTGTGCACCTGATTTTCTGTAGTCAATTTACTAACGGCACGAACAGGGAAAACTTGCGCTGAGAAGAGTGTAGGAATATTCCCAGGTTGCTGGGGTGGCAATTGTTTTGTAGGAAGTTTCTTTATTTTTCGTTTTGCTATTGACCTTGAGGTTGGATTTCTATGGCGTCCTGTTTTAGTTGTTTTATTAATATTAGGAGCGTCACATGAATAATCTCAAGGCAGCAAAGATTTTGGCATTTTCGTTGTTGGCATGCGCTTTACACCCGCAAGCGATAGCACACGAAGTGGGGCGGAATATTTTAAATGAGCAGGCAAGTGAGGCGGAAGTTTTAGAGGGATCTGGCGAGGTTAGAACGGAAGAGGCTGTAGAACCTAAATTTACTGAGCTGCCTGACAAATTTAATATTATCAAGGATTCATTGGTAAGCGCAGCGGACAGCCACTATTACGGCTTCACAGCATTGCGCGGGCAAAAGGTTTTGATTCAAGGGCATCTGTCCGGATCTGCTCAGTTGGAAATTCACGATGGCGCTAAATGGAATATGCTCGCCAGTGGTCAGAAAATGGTGCTCTCTTCTTTGACTCTTGGGCAGGATGTAATTGTTCGGGTGTCTCATAACGAGTCCAGTACTTTTGTACAAGGTTCTACCTATGGCCTGATACTGGGTTCATTTCCAAAGGTCACCTATGCTCGCCTGCGAGATCAGCCATATGGTATGTCAAGAATACCTCCGGATGCGTCTACCCTGGGGCCGTTATCTGCTCAAGGAATAAGCAACGTTGTTCTGGAGATCGATATGACTGATTCGACAGGGACGCCCCTGGAAGGGGGCATTGCGTCATACTCAATTGATCTGCCGAAGTCCGATAAGTCCCGTCCCACTGGCCTTGTGAAGACTGACGCATCCGGTAAAGTCCGCACAGTGGTAGATATTGGCCGCTGCGTCGGTGGTAACGATGCGGATGTTTTTGCAGAGAAAGACAGATGGACACATATTTGGCGCACCCAATATTTTGAAGGTAGTTGGGTGGTGGATAATCCTTATGCTTTAAATACTGGCCTTGACACACCTCATCCTGATAAAGGGCAAGTCGGACATATCTGTCATCAGAGACTGATCAAAAGTACCCCGTAAGTAAATGTGTAAAGAAGACTGGCAAATGCGTTTTTCCAGTCTTTGCATTTGCAATGCTCCTTCCTTTACACCGCTATGGCGGCCTTATCTCCCCAGCCGCTTATTCAACTCCAGCCCATTGGCCATCAACATCATCAAGCCCAGCCCGACAATCGCGGTAGTCACCTGCATAGGCCATGTATCACCTGCCAGTGCATTTGCCATGTCTGCCAGTGGCGCGAGCAATACGCCCAGGCAGAATACTTCCAGCGAATAATGGCCCATGCGGCAGGTCTGGCGGGCGGGCCAGTTTTCGAGCCAGGCGCTTGAGGTTGGCAGCAGTCGGGCGACGACGTAGACCAGTGCAAGGAAGTGCAGCAGGCGCGCGGGTGCCAGGTCGGTTTTGCTGATGGGGTACAGGGCGTCGAGGTGCAGGGTCGAGACCAGTGCGCTGTGCAGGCCGGACCATTTTTCGCTGAAGGTCAGCATTCCGGCGATCAACACGTAGATGACGGCCATCAGGAACAGCGGTTGTCGGCGCAACGGAGAGTGTACGGCGGGTGTGGCTGTTTCGCTGCGCAATGCACAGGCACCGCCGAGAATGAACAGCAACTGCCAGGCCACCGGGTTGAAGTACCACACGCCACCGCCTTCATAGGCACGCAGGTTCCAGCCGAACAACGGCACCATCAGGTACAGGGCAATCGACAGGCCGACCGCCAGTTCCAGTTTGCGCAGCATCAATGGCAAGGTCAGCGGCAAGGTCAGCAACAGCACGATATACAGCGGCAACGGGTCGGTCAGGTTGGGCTTGAAACGCAGCAACAGTTCATCGGCCAATGTCTGTTGCGGGTTGCCGACGAAGTATTCAAGGCCCATCTGCTGGACCATGTCGCGCGTCTCGACATGATTGTTGGCGACGAAGACGATGCCCATCAGCAGGGTCAGCAGAAAGATATGCACCACATACAGCACCCAGGTGCGGCGCAGGATCCGCACGCCAGCCACCAGCATGCCGTCGCGCCGGGCGATGCGTCCATAGGCCAGGATCGATGCGTAACCGGCAAGAAAGACAAAGATTTCCGCTGCGTCGCTGAAGCCGAAGTTGCGGACGGTCAACTGCGCGAGCGGGTTGTCCGGCACGTGATCCCAGAATATGAAGATCAGCGCCAGGCCGCGAAAGAAGTCGATTCGATGATCGCGTCCGTTAGTCATAACGGTGGACTCTTGAAAGTGCTAATGAGTAAAGATCGGCCACAGAGGCTCAGGTTCCAAGCCAGCGACCAGTGACGTTCGGCGGCGCGGCAGGGTGCCGTTAATTCGGCCCGATTGCAAAAGCACGCTATTACAGAATGTCTCTGGCGCGCTGGTTCTGGCGGTTTCAGGACGACAGTTGCTGCACGCGCGCGTTCGATCAAGCTCGCCAATGATAGCAATCAACAGCAATCATTCTCATCTTCTGTTATGTTACTGTATAACGATTGCAGTCAACTCACTGGAGAGCTAATCATGAAACCCGACATCCATCCCGCTTACCGTACTGTGCTGTTCCACGATACCGCTGCCGACGTCTACTTCCTGATCGGCTCGACCGTAGACACAGACCGTACGCAGCAGCACACCGACGGCAACACCTATCCTTATGTCGCGCTAGACGTGTCCAGCGCCTCGCACCCGATGTATACCGGGCAGCAGCGCAAGACCACCAACGAGGGCCGGATCGCGGGTTTCAACAAGCGTTTCGCCACCTTCGGCTCTGGCGGCAAGAAAGAAACCGCAGCGGCTCAATGAGCTGTCTGACCTCCCGGTGATGGGCATTTCGCATGGATTGCCCACCACCGGTTTTTTTTTGCCTGAATTCCAGGCGTATGGCCAATCATCTGCTGGACTAACAGCCAACATTGCTTTTATCTTCGCGGCCTGAAAAACAGGAGTAACCGCTTTGAAAAAGTCAGTCGCCATCGTTTTCGGTGGGCAATCCAGCGAGCATGAGGTTTCGTTGCAGTCGGCACGCAACGTGATCAATGCGATTGATCGTGAACGCTATGCGCTGACCCTGATCGGCGTCGACAAGCTGGGCCGCTGGTTGCGCTTCGACGAGGGCGACTACCTGCTCAATGCCAATGATCCTGCGCGGATCAAACTGAGCGCATCCGGCAAGCAGTTGTCGCTGTTGCCTGGCAGCACTGGTGGCCAGTTTGTCGAGGTCGAGACAGGCAAGCCACTGGCAGCCATTGACGTGGTATTTCCGCTGATCCACGGCGCGTTTGGTGAGGACGGTGCGTTGCAAGGTGTGCTGCGCATGCTGGCCGTTCCGTTTGTCGGCGCTGACGTACTCGCCTCGGCGGCGTGTATGGACAAAGACGTGACCAAGCGTCTGCTGCGCGATGCAGGCATTGCTGTCGCGCCGTTCATGGTGCTCAGCCGTGGGGAAACCCTGTCGTTCGCCGATGCAGCCACGCAGTTGGGCCTGCCGATGTTCGTCAAGCCGGCCAATCAAGGCTCGTCGGTGGGCGTCAGCAAAGTGTCTGACGAGGCCGGCTTCGTGGCTGCACTGGCATTGGGTTTCGAATTTGACCACAAGCTGCTGATCGAGCAGGGCATCGTCGGCCGGGAAGTGGAGTGCGCGGTACTGGGTAACTTCGATGCGCAGGTCAGTGTCTGTGGCGAAGTGATTGCCAACGATGAGTTCTACGCCTACGACACCAAGTACCTGAATGGTGATCAGGCGCGCATCGCGATACCCGCCGAGTTTCCTGCCGATCTGAGTGATCAGGTGCGTGAAGTCGCGTTGCAGGCTTACAAGGTGCTGGGTTGCGCAGGGCTTTCGCGGGTCGATTTCTTCGTTACCGACACGCGTGACATCATCATCAATGAGGTCAACACGCTGCCTGGCTTCACCTCCATCAGCATGTACCCCAAGCTCTGGCAGGCCAGCGGTCTGACCTACGCCGAACTGATCCATCGCCTGATCGTGCTGGCCCTTGAGCGCGCTGATCAGGCACGTTTGCTGAAAACGGAAATCTTTGCATGAAGATAATCCGCATCGCGGCGGCGCTGCTGATCGGCACAGACGGCCGGACCCTGCTGGTGCGCAAGCGCGGCACTCAGGCATTCATGCAACCGGGCGGCAAGATCGAACCTGGCGAACCGGCACCGCGGGCGCTGGCCAGGGAGCTTGAAGAAGAACTCGGGCTGATCATCGATCCGCAGCAGGCGCTGTTTCTCGGCGAGTTCGTTGCACCGGCTGTCAATGAGCCAGGTTTTGAGGTGTGTTGTCAGCTTTACGAGGTCAGATCTGATGCCCAGGTTCTGCCCGCCGCCGAGATCGAAGAAGTACTCTGGGTCGGCGCAGACAGTCTTGCGGATGTGCATCTGGCTCCGCTGACACGCGACCTGATCCTGCCGTTGTACCGCCAGCGGCAAACCCGAGCGAACTGAACCCGTGTCGTCCTGTGCCTTGGCGCAGGACGACAGTGTCAGCGAACCACACTCACCCCGTCCAGCGTTGAAAACGAGGTGTCCTTGGCGGTCAGCAGGAAATCGCGCATGTACGGTGCGTCGAGCATGTCGGCGCGAATACCAGCATACAGCGTTGCGAACAGTCCTTTCTCACCCAGGCGCTTGGCCTTCACATAGCCGCGTGAGCTGTATTCATGCAGCGCCCAGTGCGGCATGCCACAGACCCCGCGTCCGCTGGCGACCAGTTGCATCATCATCACCGTCAATTCCGAGGTTCGTACCTGTGCAGGCTCGATATCGGCGGGCTCCAGAAAACGGGTAAAGATGTCCAGTCGGTCGCGCTCCACCGGGTAGGTGATCAGCGTTTCGCTGAGCAGGTCTTCTGGAACAATGTACGGCCGGCCCGCCAGCGCGTGTTGATTGGCCACCGCCAGCATCGCTTCATAGGTGAACAGCGGCACGTAGGTGATGCCGGGCAATTCCAGCGGGTCGGACGTCACCACCAGGTCCAGGTCACCACGCGCCAGCGCGGGCAATGGTGCAAACGAGAAGCCGGAAGACAGGTCCAGTTCGACCTCGGGCCAGGCATCGCGGAACTGGTCGATGGTCGGCATCAGCCATTGAAAACAGCTGTGGCATTCGATTGCCATGTGCAGCCTTCCCGCGGTGCCGCCTGCCAGACGGGCGATGTCACGCTCGGCACTGCGCAGTTGCGGCAGCATGGAATCGGCCAATTGCAGCAGGCGCAGACCGGCGCTGGTAAACCGTACCGGTTTGGTCTTGCGCACAAACAGCGGCATGCCCATGCGCTCTTCCAGTTCCTTGAACTGATGGGACAGCGCCGACTGCGTCAGATGCAGGCGTTCGGCGGCCTCCACAAGGCTGTCGGCCTCGCGCAGGGCGTGCAGGGTTTTGAGGTGGCGTATTTCAAGCACCGTCAGTGCTCCATGAGCAGTATTTGTGATCAACACGAAAAAAATGAGGTTGTCTCATGTTGTGTCAGCTGTCGACAATAGACCAGTCTTTTATGGAGGACGCATCGTGGCCCTGACTCAACACCCTGACTATTTTCACATTGGCGCAGACCGTGAATTGCAGCACGCTCTGCAGGCTTTCTGGAAACAGGATCAGGGTGTTGCGACAACTGACGCCGAACTGCGCAGCTGGTTGATGGCGCGTTACCCGCAGCAGGTGCCACACCTGAAACGCGACCAGCGTTTTCAGCCTGATTGGGCACCGCTGCTGGCGAGCGTCGCTGAAGCGTGCGAACAAGGCCGCAAGCCCGCATTGATCGGTCCTCTGACACTGCTCTGGCTAAGTGACGTTCAGGGTGACCAGGTAGATCGCCTCGACCTGCTGGAGCATCTGCTGCAGGTGTATGGCGAGATCTTCGGGCGTCTGGCGGCGCGCGGTGTCGAGTGGATTCAGATCGACGAACCGATCCTGGCGCTCGACCTGCCGCTGGCATGGAGCAACGCCTTCGAACGTGCCTATCACATTCTTCAGTATTCGCCGTTGAAGAAGCTCATTGGTCTTTATCACGGTGACCTGCGGCCCAACCTGGGTATCGCGGCCTTGTTGCCGGTTGCAGGGTTGCATCTGGACAGCGTGACCGAACCGGAGCTGCTGGCTCCGGTGTTTGATCGTCTGCCGGTTTACAAGGTCCTGTCCTTGGGCGAGTGCGACACGCATTCGGGCTGGCACCAGGAGTCACTCCTCGAAGCGCGCGCCCGTTTTGGAAAAAACCTGATGGTGGCGGATCAGTTCGCCGCGTAACGCAACACCCGACTAACGACCACTCAGCGCCATTCATCAAACTGTCACGCAAGTGTGGCAGCGCGCTTGGCGAAACATCATCAGACTCGCGGCCTACTGGGGATCTGTTTTTTGGTGTTTTTCATGCGGGTTTTAATTTTTCTGGCCGCGCTTCTGTGCGGCTTGCCGTCTTTTGCGGCCGATCGTTGTGATGGCGATGTTCCTGTACAGCATGCTGACCTTAAAGAGGTACGAATTGCCTATCAAAGCATCGGCAGTGAATCCGACCCTGCCTTGCTGTTGGTAATGGGCCTTGGCGGGCAATTGATTCATTGGCCGGACGAGGTTGTGGTTGCACTGTGTCAGCAGGGCTACCGGGTGATTCGCTACGACAATCGCGACGTCGGTCTGTCTACCTGGGTGCAGCAGCCAGCCGAGGCCAACCTGACCTTTGAAGTGCTGCGCTACAAGCTGGGCCTGCCGGTCTCTGCGCCGTATTCGCTGACCGATATGGCCGATGATGCCTTGGGCCTGATGGACGCCTTGCAGATTCGCCAGTTTCACGTTCTTGGCGCGAGCATGGGCGGCATGATTGCCCAGCACCTGGCCGATCTGGCCCCGTCGCGGGTCGAAAGCCTGACGCTGATCATGACCAGCTCCGGTGCGCAGGGCTTGCCGATGCCCAGTGCGGCGTTGATGCAACTGCTGGCGCGGCGCGGCGCGCCCAACCGGGAAATGGCCATCGAGCAGCAGGCCGATCTGCTTGCAGCGCTGGGCAGCCCGCAGGTCAAGGATGATCGCCAGCAATTGCTGCATCAGGCTGCGGTGTCCTACGACCGGGCCTTCAATCCCGAGGGCGTCAAGCGTCAGATCATGGCGATTCTGGCCGAGCCGAGCCGGGTGGAGTTGCTGAACCGTCTGCGCCTGCCGGTTCTGGTGGTGCATGGCACGGCTGATCCATTGTTGCCGGTCATGCATGGTGTGCACGTGGCCGCGCATATTCAGGGCAGCCAGTTGCGCCTGATTCCGGGGCTGGCGCACCGTTTTCAGGAAGCCTTCAAGGCACCGTTGCTCGGGGCGGTGCTGCCGTACCTGAAAGCCCAGCATGAAGACGGTCGCAGCCTTGCCCAACTGTAAACCCTGCCCGGTTGTCAGGCACTGACAGAGGTGTATCGTATGGCCCTTGCTTATTGAATCTGCTGACTGAAAAGGGCCGACATGACGACTGCACTGAAGATCGATTTCATCTCCGATGTTTCCTGCCCCTGGTGTGTCATCGGCCTGCGCGCGCTGGATCAGGCGCTGGGTGATGAAGTGCAAGCGCACATCCACTTCCAGCCTTTCGAGTTGAACCCGAACATGCCTGCCGAAGGGCAGGACATCAAAGAGCACATCGCCGAAAAATATGGCTCTACGCCAGAACAGATCGAAAGCATTCACGAGACGATTCGTGAGCGCGGTGCCGAGCTGGGCTTCACCTTTGCCAAGGGCGAGCGACGTATCTACAACACGTTCGATGCTCATCGCCTGTTGCACTGGGCCGAACAACAAGGCAAGCAGTACGCATTGAAGCAGGCGCTGTTCGAAGCCTATTTCAGTGACCTGAAAGACCCGTCCAGCCACCAGACTCTGGCAGACGTAGCGCAGAAGGTCGGCCTGGACCGTTTGCGTGCTCAGGCCATCCTCGACAGCGGCGAGTACACCGCAGAGGTCCGCGAAGCCGAGCAACTCTGGACATCCCGCGGTATCACCTCCGTGCCGACCATGGTCTTCAACGACCAGTACGCGGTATCGGGCGGGCAGCCGGTTGAAGTGTTCGTCAGCGCGATCCGGCAGATGCTCAGCGAGTCGAAGTAACGCACTGCCTGTGCAGGATCGGTGTCGTGCGGACGCCTATCGTTCCGCACGCTCCAGCGTGGGAATGCAGTGGGTGACGCTCTGCGTCACAGATCTGCGCGACACCGCACACTCAAGAGCGGACGCAGTGCTCAAAGCCCGTATTTCTTGACCTTGTCGAACAAGGTGGTCTTGGCCATGCCCAGTTCCTGACTGGCCTGGCTGAGGTTGCCACCGCTGCGTTGCAGGGCCTCGCTGAGCAGGGATCGTTCGAAGGCCTCAACCGCTTCGGCAAACCCCAGGCTTTGATTTTCACTGACCGTGCCTGCCTGTTTGAACGCCGGCAGACCCAAGGCAAACCGCTCGGCTACGTTGCGCAGCTCCCTCACGTTACCCGGCCAGTCGTGGCTCATCAGGCTTGAACTGGTCTGTCTGTCCAGCGTCGGCGGCTCACGGTCGAAGCGCAATGACGACAACTGCAGGAAGTGTTCGAACAGTTGCAGAATGTCTTCGCGGCGCTCACGCAATGGCGGTAGCTCCAGCGTGACGACGTTCAGACGGTAATACAGGTCGCTGCGGAACTGACTGGTCTTGCTCAGTGCATTGAGGTCGGATTTGGTCGCCGCAATGCCCCGGCAATCCACTGCAACACTTTGGTTCGAACCAAGCCGCTCCAGAGTTCGTTCCTGGAGGACGCGCAACAGTTTGATCTGCAGGTTGACCGGCATGCTTTCCACTTCATCGAGAAACAGCGTGCCATTGTGGGCGTGTTCGATCTTGCCGATGCGCCGCTTGCCCGCGCCGGTAAATGCATTGGCTTCGTGACCGAAAATTTCCGACTCGAACAGGCTTTCTGCCAGCCCGCCGCAATTGAGTGCCACGAACTGACTGTCCTTGCGTCGGCTGAAGTCGTGCAGGCAGCGCGCGACTAGCTCCTTGCCGGTGCCGGTCTCGCCTTCGATCAGCACATTGGCCGACGTATCGGCGACGTTGGTAATCAATGCGCGCAGGTTTTGCATGGCGGGGGAGCGGCCGATGATCCGGCCTTCCAGCGAATCGCGTTCGGCAAGTTGCTTGCGCAACGCCCAGACTTCACGGGCCAGCCCGCGCTGCTCCAGCGCGCGCCGGGTGACGTCGACCAGACGCTCGGGAGAAAAGGGTTTCTCCATGAAATCGTAAGCACCATCGCGCATTGCGTTGACGGCCATGGTGATGTCGCCGTGGCCGGTGATCAGCACCACCGGCAGGTGCTGTCACGCGCCTTGAGGCGGCTCAATAATTCCAGCCCGTCGATACCCGGCAAACGAATGTCGCTGATGACGATACCGGCAAAATTGTCACCGATGCGCTTGAGGGCGTCTTCGGCGCTTGATACGCCTTCGCTGGCAATGTCTTCCAGCGCCAGCGCCTGCTGGCAGCCGAGCAACACATGCGGGTCGTCTTCGACGATCAGCACGGTCAGGTCGCTGTTGATGCTCATGGGTGTCGTCTCATGTCAGTCCACTTGGGCCGGGGCCGCTCGGGCGATTGTCGGTCGGGGCATCGGGGACAAATGGCAGGCTCAGGACAAATGTTGTGCCGCCGTCACCTGGGTGCTCTGCGCTCAGGCTGCCCCCGATTGCGGCGGCGAGGCTCGCCGACAGGGTCAGGCCCAGTCCCAGGCCTTGTTCGCCGGGTTTGGTGGTGAAGAAAGGTTCGAACAGGTGCTTGCGGGTTTCGGTATCGATGCCGTGCCCGTTATCACGTACCCGCAAGCGATAACGCCCGTCTTCAATTGACCCGGTGAGCCACAACTCGGGCGCTGGCTGGTTGAACATGGCGTCCAGCGCATTGCCGATCAGATTGACCAGGATCTGTTCCAGGCGGGTCTGGTCGATGCTCAGGGTGGCGTCGACGAAGTCTCGGTGTAACGTCAGGCCAGACTGCTCCAGGCGTACGCCCAGCAACTGCGCCGCCGCCTCGACGGCCTTGCTCAGTTGCGCCTGGCCCTGATCGTCGCCGCGTCGGGCGAATGCGCGCAGGCTGGCGGTAATGCGGCCCATGCGGTCGACCAGATCATTGATGGTGCGCAGGTTGGCACTGGCGGTGTCCAGCGCGCCTCGCTCAAGAAAACGCACGGTATTGCCGGACAAGGTGCGCAATGCCGCCAGAGGCTGGTTCAATTCATGAGCGATGCTGGTCGACATCTGGCCGATGGCCGCCAGCTTGCCAGCTTGCACCAACTCGTCCTGGGCTCTGCGCAGGGCGTCTTCAGCCTGTCTTCGTTCGCGAATCTGCGCCTTGAGGCGTTCGTTGCTGGCTCGCAGGTGTTCGGTACGCTCGGCGATCTTGCGTTCCAGCTCATTGTTCGCAGCCTGCAGCGCCTCTCTGGCCGCCAGTCGGGTCGAGATCACCTTGCGCCGCTCGTTCCAGGCAATCAGCAGAAAGGTCACTAGCGCGCAGGCCACAGCTACCAGCATGCCCTGATTGGCCGCTTCACGGCGTAGGTCTTCCAGTGGCGTAAGCAGTGTCAGGTGCCAGGCGGTATCGCTCAGCGGACGGCTCTGGGCCAGATAACTGACCTGCTTGTGTTCCCGATCGACACTGACGTTGGCCGGGAAAACAAGCTTTTCGACGCCTTCGGAGAGGGTTTCCCGCTCCAGTGGCACCAGTTCGTTAAGCGGCCACCAGTAATATTGCAGGCTACGGGCCAGGCGTTCCTTGACCTGCGGGGTGAGCGGTCGTACTGACTTCAGGCGCCGAGCCGGGTCGCTCGAGAGGATGATGATGCCGTTCTCGTCGCTGACAAACGCCTCCAGGCGCGCACGCTGCCAGCGTTCTTCCAGTGCTTCAAGGCGTACTTTGATCACGGCGACGCCGATGATCCGGCCTTTGTCTTCCAACCCGTGGGCCAGGTAGTAACCCGATTCGCCCGTGGTGGTGCCAATCCCGTAAAAACGGCCGGGCAGGCCGCGCACGGCGTCCTGAAAGTAGGCGCGGAAGGACAGGTCTTCACCCTGATAACTGTCGGAATCACGCCAGTTGCTGGTGGCCAGCACCCGACCGGTGGTGTCCATCACATAAATGGCACGGCTGCGGCTGCGTCGATTCATCCCTTCCAGATAGCGGTTGACCTGCTGCTGAAGCTCGGGACTCGGCTCGTTGAGCAACTGCGACACGCTGGATTCAAGCTCCAGCACGCTGGGTAAATAGGTGTATTTGCTGATTTCACTCTCGACCGTGCGGGCATGCAGCTCCAGCTGGCGCTCACCGGTCTCGCGCAGGCTCTTGATACCGCTGTGTTCGCTGATCAGGTAGGCGATATAGCCCAGTCCGATCATCAGCATGAGGATCAGCGGCGGTAAAAACAGTTGGCGTATCAGACGAGGTTTCACGGCGAGTGATGGCGGCGCGGCGCGATACAGAGTGGGGTCGCATTTCATCACAGTCGTCCTGAACCGAACAGCTGCCCGCGAATGCGCAGGCAGCCGGCATTACCTAGTGCTGGAGAATCTTGGCGAGAAATTGCTGAGCGCGTTCCGAGCGTGCGCTGACGTCACCGAAAAACTCTTCTTTTTCGCAGTCTTCGACAATCTGTCCCTTGTCCATGAAAATCACCCGATTGGCGACCTTGCGAGCGAAGCCCATTTCGTGGGTCACGCACATCATGGTCATGCCTTCGTGCGCCAGTTGCACCATCACGTCGAGCACTTCGTTGACCATTTCGGGGTCCAGCGCAGACGTCGGTTCGTCAAACAGCATGACCACCGGGTCCATCGCCAGGGCGCGAGCGATGGCAACACGCTGTTGCTGACCACCGGAAAGCTGCCCGGGATGCTTGTGCGCATGCTCGGACAGGCCGACGCGGTCCAGCAATTTCAGGCCTTTTTCGGTCGCTTCGGCCTTGCTGCGACCCAGTACCTTGATCTGCGCGATGGTCAGGTTTTCGACAATGCTCAGGTGCGGGAACAGTTCGAAGTGCTGAAACACCATGCCGACCCGCGAGCGCAGTTTTGGCAGATTGGTCTTCGAGTCGGAAATCGATGTGCCGTCGACGACAATGTCGCCTTTTTGAAACGGTTCCAGCGCATTCACGCATTTGATCAGGGTCGACTTGCCGGAACCGGAGGGCCCGCACACCACAACCACTTCACCTTTGCTGACCTCGGTGCTGCAATCGGTCAGCACCTGGAAGTCGCCATACCATTTGTTGACGTTTTTGATGGAAATCATACGGCAAACCTTTTTTGCAGACGCTTCACCAGCAGCGAGGCGGCAAAGCTGATCGTGAAGTACACCAGACCGGCAATGATCAGGAACTCGTTGGCGCGCCCGATAATGTCGCCACTGGAGCGCGATGCATTGAGAAAGTCCACAAGGCCCACGGTGTACACCAGAGAGGTGTCCTGGAACAGAATGATGCTCTGTTGCAGCAACAGCGGCGTCATCTTGCGAAACGCCTGGGGCAGGATGATCAGTCGCATCATCTGCGAGTAATTCATGCCCAGCGCCTGGGCTGCGCCCATCTGTCCTTTGGAAATCGACTGCACGCCGACACGGACGATTTCGCAGAAGTACGCGGCTTCGAACATCATGAAGGCCACGACACAGGAAGCGAAGGCCCCGATGGGCGTGTCTTCACCGGTAATCCAGCGCAACACGAATGGCACTGCGAGGTATAGAACCAGGTGATCACCAGCAGCAGCGGGATCGAACGGAAGTAGTTCACGTAAGCGCCAGCCACATTGGCCAGCAGCTTGTTTGATGACAGGCGCATCAACGCCAGCAAAGTGCCAAGCACCAGGCCGCCGACAACACCCATTGCCATCAGCTTGAGGGTCATGACCATGCCGTTCCACAGGCCGGGAATGGCCGGAACGATTCCAGTGAAGTCCATTATTTGCCCCCCAGCGAGATGAGTCCGGGTACAGCGACTTTCTTCTCGATCATGCGCATCAGCAGCATCAGGCTCATGTTCAGCGTGAAGTAGATGAGGGTTGCGAGCGTAAAGGCTTCAAACAGGTTGGCGGAAAACTCGGCGGTCTGTTTGGTCTGCGCGAGCAGCTCCATCAGGCCGATCAGTGATGCTACCGACGAGTTCTTGAACACGTTCAGGAATTCGGAAGTGAGCGGTGGAATGATGATCCGGTAAGCCTGTGGCAACAGCACGTTCCAGTAGATCTGCGGCAGCTTGAAGCCCATTGCACGCGCGGCCGATTCCTGGCCCTTTGGCAGTGCTTCAATGCCGGTACGCACCTGTTCGCAGACCCGTGCAGCGGTAAACAGACCCAGGCAGACCACCACGCTCAGGAACGCGGAGGTAGTCGGGTTGAGGTCCTGCTTGTACCACTCCTGCAGGTTTTCCGGCAGCAGGTCGGGCACCAGAAAGTACCAGATGAACAGCTGCACCAGCAGTGGCACATTACGGAAAATTTCCACGTATACCGTGGCAATACCCGATACCAGACGGCTTGGTACGGTGCGCATGACGCCCAGTACCGAACCCAGTATCAGGGCAATGATCCAGGCAGCGACAGCAATGGCGATGGTCCAGCCCAGGCCGGATATGAACCAGTCCAGATAGGTCTCGCTGCCGACGCCGGTGGACTTGAAGAACACGCCCCAGTCCCAGTTGTAATTCATCAGGGTCTCCCCCTATTTTTCTATTTATATCGAGATGCACGCACTGTCGGACTTCGAGAGTGAGGAGCCGGTCCCGAACAGGTTTTGCCTGCCCGGGATGCGATCAGTTCAGGCTGGCTGAACCGGTTGCTCAGGCTTTCTTGTCTTCTGCGGCCTTGTCGGTCGGGTTCTGAATCAGTTCCTTGAGCTTGTCGCTCATCGGGAAATTCAAATTCAGCCCTTTAGGCGGGACGGGGGACATGAACCACTTGCTGTAGATGGCATTGATGTCGCCAGACTTGTAGGTGGCAACAATGGCGTCATCCACTGCCTTCTTGAACGGAGCATCGCCCTTGCGGACCATGCAGCCGTAGATTTCGTAGGATTGCGCAGTACCGGTCACTGCCCAGTCATCCGGCTTCTTGGCCTTGGCCATCTCGCCGGCCAGCAGCGCGTCGTCCATCATGAATGCGACCGCACGGCCAGACTCAAGCATCTGGAAGGATTCGCCGTGGTCCTTGGCCGAGATCACGTTCATGCCCATCTGCTTGTCGGCGTTCATCGCCTTGAGGATGCGCTCGGACGTTGTGCCCGCGGTGGTCACTACGTTCTTGCCTTTCAGGTCATCGAAGTCCTTGTAGCTGGAGTCTTTTTTCGACAGCAGGCGCGTGCCGACTTCGAAGATGCCGATGGAGAAGTCGACCTGCTGCTGACGCTCGACATTGTTGGTGGTCGAACCACATTCAACGTCGACGGTGCCGTTCTGAACCAGCGGAATACGGGTCTGAGACGTTACCAGGTTGTACTTGACCTTGAGGTCAGGCATGTCGAGGTCTTTCTTGATGGCTTCGACGATTTTCAGCTGGATGTCATGCGAGTAGCCCATCGGTACGCCAGAAGCGTCTGCGATGTAGGAAAACGGAATGGACGCGTCACGGTGGCCCAGCGTGATGGTGCCGGATTCCTTGATTTTCTTCAGGGTGCCGGTAAGTTCGGCGGCGAAAATCGGGGTGCTGATCAGAACGGCAGTGATTGTTACGCCCAACAGGTGGGGAACGATGCGCATTGATGAATCCTTGATTTCATTTTTATTGATGGGGCCGCAATGGGAGGCAGCCCGCTTCTTGGCGAATGCTTCAACGGCGTCCTGATCCAGACACACGCCCTGTCGAAACGCTCGGTTCAGAGTGTATAGCATGAATCGTGCCAAGCAGCTTGAATCAATCAAGGCTATGAATTTAAAAGATTTTATTCGTGATTGAACGCGACGCCCGGAATCGAAGCGTCCGGGAAGCCGAATCAGGCAGAGCGAAATGTTCGGAAAACCGAATGCAACCGGGTATTCAGGGGAGGGCGGTGCAGAGGAACAAACCTGTTCGCCGCGCGATGGGCGAACAGGTGGTATGCGAGCTATCAGGCAGCCTCGATAGCGGCCTTGTTGCGCACAACGGTTTCCAGATAGCTGCGCACAGCGGCCTGTTCTTCAGGCGTGGTGAACAAGCCAAGCTTGGTACGGCGCCACAGGATGTCTTCGATGCTGGTAGCCCATTCCTGGTCGCACAGGTAATCGACCTCTCGGGTGTACAGACCTGCACCCAGATGCTGGCCGAGGTCTTCCAGACCTTGCGCGCCTTCCAGCAAACGCCAGCTGCGGCTGCCGTAGGTAATCGCCCAGCGTTTGGCGATAGGCGCGGGCAGCCAACTGAAGCGGCGAGTCATTTCTGCTGCCAGGGCTTCTGGCGTGGTCATGTCTTCGCCGCCTGGCAGTGCTGCCTTGGCCGTCCAGCTCGGTTTCATCTGCTTGAAGAACGGTGCCAATTGCGTCATCGCCGATTCGGCCAGTTTGCGGTAGGTGGTCAGCTTGCCGCCGAACACCGACAGAATTGGCGCCTCGTCCGCGCCGCCTGACAACGAAAGCGTGTAATCACGGGTAATGGCAGACGGATTATCGGACTCGTCGTTGCACAGCGGGCGCACGCCAGAGAATGTGTGGAGCACGTCTGCGCGACTCAACTGTTTCTTGAAGTGGTCGTTGGCCACTTTCAGCACGTAATCCATCTCGCCTTCGGTGATGTCCACCTTGTTCGGATCGCCCTGATACTCACGGTCGGTGGTGCCGACGATGGTGAAGTGCTCCAGGTACGGAATCGTGAACACGATGCGCTTGTCTTCGTTCTGCAGAATGAACGCGTGCTCACCCTCGTACAGTTTCGGCACGATCAGGTGGCTGCCTTGAATCAGGCGGATGCCGTAAGCCGAATCGAGCTTGAGGTCTTCACGGATGAACTTGGCCACCCACGGGCCTGCCGCATTGACCAATGCCTTGGCGTGGATCGAGAACAGGCTGCCATCGCTGCGTTCCAGGTGCAGGTGCCACATGCCCTTGATACGGCGGGCGCTGACACAGCGAGTCTGAGTATGAATGTGCGCGCCGTTTTCACGCGCGGCCATGGCGTTGAGCACCACCAGACGAGCGTCGTCGACCCAGCAATCGGAGTATTCGAAGCCACGGGTGATGCTCGAGTTGAGCGGGCTGTCCGCACCAAAACGAATGGTTTTCGAAGCGGGCAGCTTTTCGCGCTTGCCGAGGTTGTCATACAGGAACATGCCGGCACGAATCATCCACGCTGGACGCAGGTGCGGGCGGTGAGGCAAGACAAAACGCATGGGTTTGACGATGTGCGGCGCTTTGGCAAGCAGCACTTCGCGCTCTGCGAGCGCCTCGCGGACCAGACGGAATTCGTAGTGCTCAAGATAGCGCAGGCCGCCATGAATCAGCTTGCTGCTGGCCGAGGACGTGTGGCTGGCCAGGTCGTCCTTCTCGCAAAGAAAAACCGACAGGCCGCGACCGGAGGCATCCGCCGCAATACCGACACCATTGATGCCACCGCCAATAACGGCGATGTCGTAAACCTCGGAGAGGGGTTGGGTTGGCACGGTAGTGTGGGGCATTGGTGGCCTCCTGGACAATTCGTGAGCAAAGCTCGAAAGGCGAATCTGAACATTAATGTTCATATTCGAAAATAATAGCTCAATAAAATTGCCCTTGCCAGCACGTATCGATTGAAAATACTGATGGTGGAGTCAGGAAAAGAACAAAAATGAACATTGTAGGGCGGGATGTTATGCGCGGGATGATCGTATTTTCTTATGCTTTTCGTTCTGCACGTGCCAGCCTAGACACCTCTCGTGTCTCAGGCTCCAGCGGGAATGCAGATCGCGACGCTCTGGCCGCACGAGGACGCAGAGCGTCCAGAAAGGCATGCGACGCNNCGCTCTGCGTCACACATCTGCGCCGCGCCCCCTGTTCAGGATAGGGCGCAGAGTGTCCAGAACGGCATGTGTAATCGCGGAAACCACTCGTTCCTGACAATCACACTACTTCCAGACGAATTTTGTGCTGATTCAGCAACTGCTGCAGCGCGGGCACAGGGGGCTGGTCGGTTACCAGGCAGTCGATGAGGGTGATTGGCCCCAAGCGGACCATCGCATTGCGCCCGAACTTGCTGGAGTCAGCCGCCAGCAGCACTTTGCGTGCGTTGGCGATGATCGCCTGGGAAACCCGTACTTCCTGATAATCGAAATCCAGCAGGCTGCCGTCTTCATCAATACCGCTGATGCCGACCAGGGCGAAGTCCACCTTGAACTGGGTAATGAAGTCGATACTGCCCTGGCCCACGACGCCGCCGTCACGACGCACATTGCCGCCAGCTATCAGGACCTCGAAATCATCCTTGGTACTGAGGATCGATGCCACATGCAGGTTATTGGTGATGATCTTCAGGTTGTTGTGGTTGAGCAGGGCGCGGGCGATGGATTCGGTGGTGGTGCCGATATTGATGAACAACGAGGCGTTGTCCGGGATCTGCGCGGCGATGGCCTCGGCTATCCGTTGTTTTTCGTCGCGCATCTGATCCGCACGCATGGCGTAGGCGGTGTTTTCGATGCTGGAGTCATAGGCCGCGCCGCCGTGGTAGCGACGCAGCAGATTCATTTCCGCCAGTTGATTGATATCACGGCGGATGGTTTGTGGGGTCACGACGAACAGCGTCGCCATTTCCTCAATGCTGACGTAACCACGGTCACGGACCAGTTCGAGGATCTGTTGTTGGCGGGGAGGCAGGTTCATTGTTTTTCCTTGAGCGCCCTCTGCAAATGGCGCCCATCATGCCGCAGGCAAGTGTGACCTGTCAGCCGGAATCCTGTCCCCTCCGCACAACAGCGGGTATCACTCTTCGTTTTCGTGCGGTTCCCAGTCACGGGTCCGCGCGACGGCTTTTTGCCAGCCCGCGTAGAGTTTCTCGCGGTGGGCCTCTTCGCAGGAAGGTTCGAACACGCGCTCGATCACCGCCTTGTTGCGCAACTCGTCCAGGCTGCTCCAGAACCCGATCGCCAGACCGGCCAGGAACGCGGCGCCCAAGGCTGTTGTTTCACGCATTTGCGGGCGTTCAACGTGGGTGCCGAGAATGTCCGCCTGGAACTGCATCAGGAAGTTGTTGGCTACCGCACCGCCATCTACACGCAGTGACTTGAGGCGTTCGCCGGAGTCCTGCTGCATCGCATCAAGTACGTCGCGGGTCTGATAAGCGATGGATTCCAGCGCTGCACGGATGATGTGATCAACCTTCACGCCACGGGTCAGGCCGAACAGTGCGCCTCGTGCATACGGGTCCCAGTAGGGCGCACCCAGACCGGTGAACGCGGGCACCAGATACACGCCGTTGCTGTCCTTGACCTTGCTGGCAAAGTATTCGGTGTCCAGCGCGTCGTTGATGAGTTTGAGTTCGTCGCGCAGCCACTGCACGGTCGAGCCACCGTTGAACACGGCACCTTCCAGTGCGTAAGCCACTTCACCGCGAGGCCCGCAGCCAATGGTAGTCAGCATGCCATGCGCCGATTTCACCGCTTTCTTGCCGGTGTTCATCAGCAGGAAGCAGCCGGTGCCGTAGGTGTTCTTGGCCTGGCCGGGTTCGACACACATTTGGCCGAACAGCGCCGCCTGTTGGTCGCCTGCGATACCGGCAATCGGGATGCCGCTCTTGCTGTGGCCGTAGACCTCGGAGGAGCCTTTGACTTCTGGCAGGATCTCACGCGGGATATCCAGCACATCGAGCATGCGCTGATCCCATTCCAGCGTATGGATGTTGAACAGCATGGTCCGCGAGGCGTTGGTGTAGTCGGTGACGTGAACCTTGCCGCCGGTGAGTTTCCAGATGAGCCAGGTATCGATGGTGCCGAACATCAGCTCGCCTTTGCGGGCGCGCTCGCGGCTGCCTTCGACGTTGTCCAGAATCCACTTGACCTTGGAGCCAGAGAAGTACGGGTCAATCACCAGACCTGTGGTGTCCTTGATGTACTCCTCAAGACCGTCGCGCTTGAGCTGCTGGCAGATCTCGGTGCTGCGGCGGCACTGCCAGACGATTGCGTTGTAGATCGGGCGGCCGGTGTCGCGCTCCCAGATGACCGTGGTTTCACGCTGGTTGGTGATACCGATGGCGGCGATCTGGTTATGGTGCAGATCAGCCTGCGCCAGCGCCTTGGTCATGCACGCAGTCTGAGTGGCGAAGATTTCCATCGGGTCATGCTCGACCCAGCCTGCCTGCGGATAGTGCTGTACGAATTCGCTTTGGGCAGTGCTCACCACGTTGGCATCGCGGTCGAAAATAATGGCGCGCGAGCTGGTGGTGCCCTGGTCAAGAGCAATGATGTAGTTCTTGTTCTGTGTGTCAGTCATGTCGATTGCCTTGCATTGTTGGGTGGGATTCAGTTGGGTGAGATTCAAATTGAGTGAAATTCAAGATGAAGCCTGAACTTTGCCGCGGACCACTGGAGCATTTTTTTCGTTTTCAACAGGATCGGCGCTCGGCAGATGACGCGCAATCAGCGCGCGATAGCCAGCAGCACCAAGGCAGGCACCCAGGATGGGCGCAAAAATCGGAACCAGGAAATAAGGAATGTCACGACCACCGGTGAAGGCTATTTCACCCCAGCCAGCGAAGAACGTCATCAGCTTTGGACCGAAGTCGCGCGCCGGGTTCATGGCAAAACCGGTCAGCGGGCCCATCGAGCTGCCGATCACGGCCACCAGCAGGCCTATCAGCAAGGGTGCCAGCGGGCCGCGCGGCAAACCGTTGCTGTCATCACCCAGAGCCATGATGACGCCCATCAGAATAGTGGTGATGACCACTTCGACCAGAAATGCCTGCCCCACGGAAATGGCAGGGTTTGGATAGGTCGAGAACACCGACGCCAGTTCAAGGCTCTGTTCGCTGCCGCGAATGATGTGGTGCGCATGTTCGAAGTCGAAAAAAAGACTGATGTACAACAGGTATACCAAGCCAGCTCCGCAGAACGCGCCTGCGATTTGCGCCGAGATATAAAAAGGCAATTTGCGTTTTTCGAAACCGGCAAACAGACTCAGCGCGATGCTGACGGCCGGGTTGAGGTGGGCACCTGAAATACCGGCGCTGAGGTAGATCCCCATGCTGACGGCCATGCCCCAGATGATGCAGATTTCCCACAAGCCGAAAGTGGCTCCCGCGACCTTGAGCGCAGCAACGCATCCTGTGCCGAAAAAAATCATCAGGGCTGTGCCAAGAAATTCAGCTACACATTGCCCGGTGAGTGTCGGTTGTTTTAGTGCGATGGTCATGGATACCTCATTTTTGTTTTTGTCTCGGCACCCTGAGACAGGCGTGGGTGCTCGTTATTCGTGCGTATCAGAAAAACCCCATTTCTGATCGCTGGTGCGAGTTATACCGAAAAACCGCTTTCGATAATATTCGTAAACGAAAAAATATAGACAAGAAACAACGCTGTCAAAGGTCGGAACCGAACGGTCATGGAGTGGATACGAGCCCGCACAGCCGCTTTATACCGGGATTTTATGGCTGTTACCAAAAAGCCATCAGTGTTGCAGGTGGCGTGAATCAAGGCATGTTCACTTTACTTGGCTTAAAGTGGCAGGCAGTCGGAAGCCTAAGGAGCGTTGCATGACCCCTGCACTGGATTTACTGAAAAAACTTCGCGCCGAACATCGTATCCACAGTTACGAACACGATCCCAAAGCAGCGTCATATGGGCTGGAAGCAGCGGAAAAGCTGGGGCTGGAGCCCGCGCGGGTTTTCAAGACATTGTTGGCCAGTACCGAAAAGGGCGAGTTACTGGTCGCCGTAGTGCCGGTCGTCGGAACGCTTGATCTGAAGGCTCTGGCACAGGCCGCCGGGGCGAAAAAAACCGAAATGGCTGACCCCGCGGCGGCGCAGCGCTCAACGGGCTACCTGTTGGGTGGCATCAGCCCACTGGGCCAGAAGAAGCGCTTGCGTACGTTCATTGACGACACAGCGCAGGGTTTTGAGAGTATTTACGTCAGCGCCGGGAGGAGGGGGCTGGAGGTTGAGCTTTCAGCAGCCGTGCTGGCCGAGCATACGCAGGCTCGGTTCGCACCGATTGGCAGGGAATAAGCTGGGGCTCAGTGATTGACCGTATGCGCCGCGACGCTGCCTGGCGCTGCAAACAGCACCAGATGGTCAGCTGCCACCCGAATACCGACTTCCTCGCCCTGGCTGTGATCGGCATGACTGGGGAAAATGGCTTCAAGTTGGCTGCCGGTAGACAGCTGCAGGCGATACAGCGTCGATGCGCCCTGAAATGTTCGACCGATTACCCGCGCTTTCAGGTCGCTTTGCGGCGCGTAGACGATATCGTCAGGTCGCAGCAAGACATCCACGGCGCTGCCGCTGACGCCCGGATATGCCCGGTTGCCACGCAGAACACCCAGTTCGGTGCGCACCGATTCGGGGTCTATCATCTGCCCGCGAATGAAATACCCCTGTCCAATGAAGCTGGCAACAAAGGGTGTGCGAGGTTCGTGATACAGGTTGTAAGGCGTATCCCACTGCTCCAGGCGACCCTCCTTGAATACGCCGACATGATCGCTGACCGCAAAAGCCTCTTCCTGATCATGGGTCACCAGAATGGCACTGGTGCCACGCGCCTTGAGAATATCGCGCACCTCATGGCTCAGACGTCTACGCAACTCGCCATCCAGGTTGGAGAAGGGTTCATCGAGCAACAACAGTTGTGGCTCCGGTGCCAGCGCCCTGGCCAGGGCCACTCGTTGCTGCTGCCCACCGGACAACTCGTGAGGGTAGCGTTTGCCCAGGGCGCCGAGGTTGACCAGTTCAAGCAACTCGGCGACTACCTGATCCAGCCGCGGGTGGTTGCGAATGCCGAATGCGATGTTCTCGGCGACGCTCAGGTGCGGGAACAGCGCGTAATCCTGAAACACCATGCCGATGCGACGCTTCTCCGGTGCCAGAGTCCAGCCCGGACGGGAAATGACTTCGCCCGCCAGGGTTATCTCCCCTGCATGTATCGGCTCGAAACCGGCAATCGCACGCAGTGTGGTGGTCTTGCCGCAGCCCGATGATCCCAGCAGGCAGCCGATATCGCCCGCGTTAAGGTGCAGATTCAACTCCTGCACCACGCGCTGATTCTGATAGCCGCACGCCAGATTGCGCAGGTTCAGCAGCAAATGGCTCATGCGCGCTGATGAGACGGCGCGACGAGAAACTCCAGCAACGCTTTCTGCGCGTGCAGGCGATTTTCAGCTTGATCCCACGCGACCGAACGCGAATCATCCAGCAGATATACACTGATTTCTTCGCCACGGTGGGCAGGCAGACAGTGCATGAACAGTACGTCCTTGTCGGCCAGGTCGAGCAAGGCGCGCGTTACCTGAAACGGTGCGAACAACGCCATGCGCCGAGCGGTTTCCTCTTCCTGACCCATGGAGGTCCACACGTCGGTGCTGACCAGGTGTGCACCGGCGACCGCTGCTTTCGGGTCGCGAACAATGGTCACTCGCTCACCGGCCAGCGCCAGGAACTCGGGGTTCGGCTCGTAACCGGCAGGGCAGGCCACGCGCAACTGGAAGTCGAACTGAATGGCCGCTTCTATATAGCTATTGCACATGTTGTTGCCATCGCCGATCCAGGCGACGGTCTTGCCTTTGATCGAGCCGCGATGCTCCAGAAAGGTTTGCATGTCGGCCAGCAACTGGCATGGGTGCAGGTCATCCGACAGACCATTGATAACCGGAACGCGGGAATTGGCGGCGAATTCGGTCAGATTACTGTGCGCGTAGGTACGGATCATTACCGCATCGAGCATGCGTGACATCACTTTTGCGCTGTCGGCAATTGGCTCGCCACGGCCCAATTGGGTGTCGCGATGGGACAAAAAGATGGCCTGGCCACCCAACTGAATCATCCCTGCTTCAAAAGAAAGACGGGTACGTGTCGAGGATTTCTCGAAAATCATCCCCAATACCCGGTTCTTCAGCGGCTCAAAAAGCTCACCGCGATTTCGCAGGTCTTTGAGCTCTACGCCACGACGGATCAAGCCCAGGAGTTCATCTGGGGTGTAATCCATCATCGAGAGAAAGTGCCTGGCGTTCATGATTAACTACCTTTTTTGCAACAGACCGCAGGTTATCAAAGCCGGTTTTTATCGGGAAAACGGGCGAGACCTGCGGCGGAAGCCGCACGAGGCGACGAATAAGAAAGGCGCGATAGTATAAAAAAATGTCGCGTCTTACCAATAGCATGCTGTTTTCTGAACACCTATGTCACTGGCGCTCCCTTTCAGGGGGCACTGTTATTCTTTGTTGACGAGTTAAAAACTGGCTAAGCTGATGAGGCCAATAGCCATCTCTGCTTTTTCCGAAGGCAGCATTTGTACACTGCTCAAATAGCGCTTGGCAATTAGTACCAATCCTGCAACAGTCCGGGTTTGCGCGGGTGCGCTTAATGCGACCCGCTTCACGGGCTGGAAACAAGGACCGTTTCTTTAATGCCGGGCGTAGGTTATAAATCGTTGCCGATACATTACTGATCGAGGGGTGGGGAATGGACTCAAAAGAGCGTCAACTAACGGAGTTACTCGGGCTGACCGCCCGCACGCTTACCCATCTGACCGCCTCAATGACCTCGATGTCCTTTGAGTTGCTGCGCAGCGAGGACGAAGTCACGCGTAATGCGGGGCGGCGCATGATTGATCGCATGGCGACCATCAGCTCAGGGCTCGACGAGCACTGGCGCCTGATCGGTGACCTGACCGGTGTTCACCTGGCTCAGGAGCAGGTCGAAACCGTCACTGAAATCCAGCTGCAGCGCAAGGTCGTCACGCCTATCGGCGGCTGATACGGTCTACTCATCGGCGCGCCTGATGCTCCCCGATTCACATGACAAACGTCAGTGGCGCGGGGTATTGGCAGCGGCCATAGTGCTTGTCAGGCAATCAACCGGATTGCCACGACAAGATCTGAGGCTGTGATGACCCGGACTGAACACTACCGCGCCTGCCACCTGTGCGAGGCCATTTGCGGTCTTGCCATCGAGACCGTTACCGAGCCGGATTCTGCCCCGCGCATCACCTCGATCAAGGGTGACCCGCTGGACACTTTCAGCCGTGGCCACATCTGCCCCAAGGCTGTTGCCCTGCAAGACATCCAGAACGACCCCGACCGCTTGCGACAGCCGATGCTGCGCAGTGGTGATCAGTGGCAGCCGATTGCCTGGCAGCAGGCGTTCGATCTGGTGGCGGAGCGGCTTTACGCCATTCAGCAGCGCCATGGGCAGAACGCGGTAGCGGTTTATCAGGGTAACCCCAGCGTGCATAACTATGGGTTGATGACCCACAGCAATTACTTTCTCGGTCTGCTCAAGACTCGTAATCGCTTCTCGGCGACCTCGGTTGACCAGTTGCCGCATCACCTCACCAGTTTTCTGATGTATGGCCACGGCATGCTGTTGCCGATTCCGGATATCGATCACCCCGACTTCATGCTGATCCTGGGTGGCAACCCATTGGCGTCCAACGGCAGCATCATGACCGTGCCGGATGTTGAGAAGCGTCTGAAAGCCATCCAGCAGCGCGGCGGTAAACTCGTGGTCATCGACCCGCGCCGCAGTGAGACGGCGGCCATCGCCGACCAGCACCTGTTCGTGCGTCCGGGCGGTGATGCAGCGCTGCTGTTCGGGCTGCTCAATACTCTGTTTGAAGAAGGCCTGACTCGCGAGAGTCACTTGCCTATCGATGGCCTGGATCAGGTGCGACACGCCATTGCAGGTTTCACTGCGCAGGCCATGAGCCCACGCTGCGGCATTGCTGCCGAGCAGATCCGGCAACTGGCGCGGGATTTTGCTGCAGCCGACAAGGCGGTCTGTTATGGCCGAATGGGGGTGTCGACCCAGGCCTTCGGCACGCTGTGTCACTGGTTGGCGCAACTGATCAATCTGGTGACAGGCAACCTGGATCGCGTGGGCGGAACGCTGTGTACGGAGCCCGCAATTGACCTCGTCAGTTCGACTTCGGGCGGCCATTTCAATCTATGGCAAAGCCGGGTGTCCGGCCTGCCTGAGTACGGCGGCGAGTTGCCGGTTTCAGCGCTCGCCGAGGAAATGCTCGTGGACGGGGAAGGGCAGGTTCGCGCGCTGGTGACTGTCGTGGGTAACCCGGTTCTGTCCACCCCCAATGGCCGTCAGTTGGAACAGGCGCTCGAAGGTCTGGAGTTCATGCTCAGCATTGATCTGTACATCAACGAAACTACCCGCCACGCCGACTTGATCCTGCCGTCCACCTCAGCGTTGGAAAACGATCACTACGACACCACCTTCAATACCCTCGCAGTGCGCAACGTCACTCGCTTCAATCAGGCCATTTTCGACAAGCCCGAAGGTGCGCTGCATGACTGGGAGATCTTTGTCGGTCTGGCCAGATCATTTGCAGCCCAGGCGCAGCGTGAACTCAAACCGACCCTGCCACCCGCGCAGATGATCGATCGCGGGTTGCGCGCAGGCTTCTATGGCGATGCATCGCCGCACAAACTGTCACTGGAAACGCTGGCCAGTCACCCGCATGGGCTTGATCTGGGCGCGTTGAAGCCTAACCTCACCGAGCGCCTGAAAACCGCCAATGGGCGGATTCAGGCGGCCCCAGAGGTCATCATGGCCGACCTGACGCGCTTCGCTGCCGATCCCGCTCCCGATTCCGGAGCATTGTTGCTGATTGGTCGTCGGCACGTGCGCAGCAATAATTCGTGGATGCACAACTATCACAGGCTGGTAAAAGGCAAGCCCCGGCATCAATTGCTGATGCACCCTGACGATCTTGCCTGTCGTGGTTTGAGCGATGGCCAGCAGGTTCGGGTCAGCTCCCGGGTCGGGACGATCGAGGTGCAGGTGTTGGGCAGTCTGGACATGATGCCCGGAGTGGTCAGCCTGCCGCATGGCTGGGGGCATTCGCGTGCGGGGGTGAAAATGGATATTGCCCGGAGTCAGCCAGGGGTGAGCGCCAATGACCTGACCGACGAACGGCAACTCGACGTACTCTCCGGCAATGCGGCGTTGAACGGTGTGCCGGTACAGGTGGCTGCCTGTTAAGGCTCAAGACAGAGCGTCATGCTCGGGATTTCGTTACAATGCGCCACCGTGCCGACAACTGAGTCGGATATTTCAGCCGAGGTGCTCCATGGATATCATCGAAACGATCAAAGAGCAGATTGCCAATAACACCATTCTGCTTTACATGAAAGGCGCTCCGAATGCCCCTCAATGCGGCTTTTCGGCCAAGGCTTCCCAGGCATTGATGGCGTGTGGCGAAAAATTTGCCTACGTCGACATTCTGCAAAACCCTGAAATTCGCGCCAACCTGCCAAAGTACGCCAACTGGCCGACTTTCCCGCAATTGTGGGTGGCTGGCGAACTGGTCGGCGGTAGCGACATCATCACCGAAATGATGGCTGATGGTTCGCTGCAAACTCTGGTCAAGGAAGCATCGGCCGCCAAAGCCGAGTAAAGCGTTGCGCTGCAGCGTGGGCACGATCGTCGAGATTATCGTGCCCTGCGCTCAAGCATTGGTTTTACGCACAAGAAAAAGCCCGCTCTCGATTGAGGCTGGCTTTTTCATTGCAACGCAACCGGTAAATCAGTCGCCCATCTGCGACTGCAGGTAGTTCTCGATACCAACCTTGACGATCAGACCCAGCTGGGTCTCGAGCCAGTCGATTTGCTCTTCCTTTGGCTCGAGGATGTCTTCCAGCAGCTCACGGCTGCCGAAGTCACCAACTGTCTCAAAGTGAGCGATCGCGGCTTTCAGATCGGCCAGACCTTTTTGCTCGATCTTCAGGTCGCACTCCAGCATTTCCTTGGTGTGCTCGCCAATCAGGATCTTGCCCAGATCCTGCAGGTTTGGCAACCCTTCAAGGAACAGCGTGCGCTTGATCAGCTTGTCGGCATACTTCATCGCATGGATGGATTCTTTGTACTCATGGCCGCCGAGCTTTTTCAGACCCCAGTCTTCATACATGCGCGCATGCAGGAAATACTGATTGATGGCGACCAGCTCGTTTCCGAGGATCTTGTTGAGATGCTGGATGACTGTAATGTCGCCTTTCATGTTCGAGGTCCTGCCGGTGGCTTGTGTATATAAGCGCCGAGTGTGAGCCGCGCTTAAACGCCTGTCAAACCTAAGTTGTTGAATAATAAGTGAATTTAAAGAGGAATAAGAATGTTTGAGTTCCGCATCTTGACGCTAAGCGCTTGAATTACAGGCATAAAAAAACCGGGNNAAAACCCGGGCAGGGTGCCCGGTTCTTTAAAAGAGGGGTATTCAGGCGGCTGAAAATTCTGCTGGATAGGCCAGCGATGCCTGAGTGGTTTGCAGTTCTGTCAGCGTGTCACGCACCACTTCCTTCGCAAGGCAGGCGCATTTTCCGCATTTACTCGCAACACCCAGCGTTTCACGGACTTCACGATAACTGCAGCAGCCTTCCAGAATTGCATCCCGGATTTGACCGTCTGTGACACCTTGGCAAAGACAAACATACATAAGCTATTGACCGTCGCTGGTTTATTGCTTGGTGCCGAGGAGCTTAATGTTAATGAGAATGCTTGTCAAAACTGTTTTGGGTTCGATTCAGGTAGAACGATGAGTGGTTGTTTTCAGAGTCAGCGTATCCAGATATCCCGTTCCAGACAGGCATGAAAAAACCGGCGCGAAGCCGGTCCGTTCACTGGCGTGCCGACCTTAGTCGTCGAAGTCTTCCCAGCCGCCCATTTCCTTCCAGCGGTTGACGATGCCGCAGAACAGCTCTGCAGTCTTCTCGGTGTCGTAGCGAGCCGAGTGGGCCTCGCGGCCGTCGAAGTCGATTCCGGCAGCCTGGCAGGCCTTGGCCAGCACGGTCTGACCGTAGGCCAGGCCTGCGAGGGTAGCGGTGTCGAAGCTTGAGAACGGGTGAAACGGGTTGCGCTTCATGTCCATTCGCGCGACAGCGGCATTGACGAAGCCGAGGTCGAAGCTGGCGTTGTGGCCGACCAGCACGGCGCGTTTGCAGCCATTGGCCTTGAGAGCCTTGCGCACGCCGCGGAAGATGTCGTTCATTGCGGTTTCTTCGCTGACCGCCATGCGCAACGGGTGATCCAGCTTGATACCGGTAAACTCCAGCGCAGCGGCTTCGATGTTGGCACCTTCGAACGGCTCTACGCGGAAGAAATAGGTGTGTTCCGGGAACACGAAGCCTCTTTCATCCATGCCGATGGTCACGGCAGCAATTTCCAGCAGTGCGTCGGTGGCTGAGTTGAAACCGCCGGTTTCTACGTCGACGACCACGGGCAGGTAGCCGCGAAAGCGTGCTGCCATCGGGTGACGAGAACCGCCGCCACCGCCGTGGCCTTCGTGTTCGTCGTCAAAATGATCTTCACTCACGCGTGTTCCTCCAGACGCCAGCGCAGTTTTTCACCAGCGCGCAGCGGGATAACGGTCAACTCGCCAAACGGCAGGCTGGCAGGGGCGGTCCACTCGTCACGCACCAGCGTGATGGTGTCCTGATTGGCGGGCAGGCCATAGAACGCCGGACCGTGAAGGCTGGCGAAGCCTTCCAGTTTGTCCAGAGCGTTACGCTGCTCGAAAGCTTCTGCATACAATTCGATGGCCGCGTAGGCGGTGTAGCAACCGGCGCAACCGCAAGCGTTTTCCTTGGCGTGTTGGGCGTGCGGTGCCGAGTCGGTACCCAGGAAGAACTTGCCGCTGCCACTGGTGGCGGCGTCGAGCAGGGAGGCCTGATGCGTATTGCGCTTGAGAATGGGCAGGCAATAGAAGTGCGGGCGAATGCCGCCAACCAGCATGTGATTACGGTTGTACAGCAGGTGATGCGCGGTGATGGTGGCCGCGACATTGGCTGATGCTTCATTGACGAACTGCACCGCTTCACCGGTGGTGATGTGTTCAAACACCACTTTTAGCGTCGGGAAGCGTTCGACTACACGACGCAGGTGCTCATCGATGAAGACCTTTTCGCGATCGAATACGTCGATCTCGCCGCGCGTCACTTCCCCGTGTACCAGCAGGAGCATGCCGACTTCAGCCATGGCTTCGAGGGCAGGGAAGATCTTGTCGATGCTGGTGACACCGGAATCGGAGTTGGTGGTTGCACCGGCCGGATACAGCTTGGCGGCGTGCACGAAGCCACTGGCTTTCGCGGTACGGATGTCTTCAGGCGTGGTCTGGTCGGTGAGGTACAGCACCATCAACGGCTCGAAGCGGCTACCGGCCGGGCGTGCAGCCAGAATGCGCTGGCGATAGGCATCGGCTTGCTGCGCATTGCGCACCGGAGGCACGAGGTTGGGCATGATGATTGCGCGGCCAAAAGTTCGCGCTACGTCAGCAACGGTATGAGGCAAGACAGCTCCGTCACGGAGGTGAATATGCCAGTCGTCGGGACGCAGGAGGGTCAGGCGGTCAGACATTGGGGATTCCAGGCGGGTCAAACTCGCTGGGAATGCTACCGGAAAAGACTCTCTCAGGCATCCGCTATCAAGTTTTGCACGAAGTTACCGATAGCCCCCTTGTCAGTCAGTCATTTTTTGTTTCGCGTTTATTTTCAGTGGAGCCTCCCGTGCGCCAGCGATATTTAGCCCTGCTCAGCATGTTTGCCAGCCTCCCGGCGATGGCTATCAGTTTCCAGACACGTCTGGAGAGCATCGAGTGGAAGGTCGAAGGCGATCAGTTCGAATGCCGCCTGACTCAGCCGATCACCGACTTCGGTGCCGGTGAGTTCGTGCGCCGTGCCGGTGAGCAGGCGACGTTTCGCCTCAAGGCTTCATACAACATGCTGGGCAACGGTTCCGCAACGCTGCTGGCCGCCGCAGCACCGTGGCAGCCGGGGCGCGGTGATATCAATCTGGGTTCGGTGCGCGTCAGCAATGGCGACATACCCTTCAATACTTCCCAGGTACAGGCCGGGCGCCTGATCAGTGGTCTGATGGACGGTCGCAGCCCGCTTATCCGTCACTACACCCGTGACGGTGGCCAGATGGAAGTGCGCCTGCTGCCGGTCAAGTTCAGCAAGGCGTTCAGCGATTACCAGGCGTGCACAGCCAAACTTCTGCCGATGAACTTCGATCAGGTCAAACAGGCTGAAGTAGGATTTCCCGGTGGCGGTATTGAACTGGATGCCCGTGCCAAGGCGCGTCTGGACAACATGGTGGCCTATCTGAAGGCCGACCCGACGGTTAACCGTATCGAGCTTGACGGCCATTCGGATAACAGTGGCAATCGACTCACCAACCGTGACCTTTCCCGCCGCCGTGCGCTGGCGGTCATGGACTACTTCAAGGCTCAGGGTATCCCCGAGCAGCAAATCACCCTGCGTTTTCACGGCGAACGCTACCCGCTGGTGCCCAACACCAATGAGGCCAATCGTGCGCGCAACCGCCGCGTGAACGTGCATCTGGAGCGTGTTGCGCCCGATGAGCGTCCGGTACCTGTAGCCTCTGCGGTCAGTGCAGCGCACACGTCCTGAGGGCTGCATAACGCTCCTGCCAAACGTCGCCTTGTCGTCACAAGCTGTCGCGACCCTGTAAATTTGCTGGTTTGAACGGTAGAATCAGCGGTTTTCCGTACAACCCGGTGGAGTGATGGCATGGCGGACGTAAACAAGGTAGTTCTCGCGTATTCCGGTGGCCTGGATACTTCGGTAATCCTCAAGTGGCTGCAAGATACGTACAACTGCGAAGTGGTGACCTTTACCGCTGACCTGGGTCAGGGTGAAGAAGTCGAGCCGGCGCGCGCCAAGGCTCAGGCCATGGGCGTGAAAGAAATCTACATCGATGACCTGCGCGAAGAGTTCGTGCGTGATTTCGTGTTCCCGATGTTCCGTGCCAACACCGTCTATGAAGGCGAGTACCTGCTGGGCACTTCCATCGCTCGCCCGCTGATCGCCAAGCGCCTGATCGAGATCGCCAACGAAACCGGCGCTGATGCCATTTCCCATGGTGCCACCGGCAAAGGCAACGATCAGGTGCGTTTCGAGCTGGGCGCCTATGCGCTCAAGCCAGGGGTCAAAGTGATTGCTCCGTGGCGTGAATGGGACCTGCTCTCTCGTGAAAAGCTGATGGACTACGCCGAGAAGCACAACATTCCGATCGAGCGCCACGGCAAGAAGAAATCCCCGTACTCGATGGATGCCAACCTGCTGCACATCTCCTATGAGGGCGGCGTGCTGGAAGACACCTGGACCGAGCATGAAGAAGACATGTGGCGCTGGACCAAGTCCCCTGAGGACGCGCCGAACGTTGCAACTTATCTGGAGCTGACCTACCGCAATGGCGACATCGTTGCGCTGGACGGCGTTGAGATGACGCCTGCCACTGTGTTGGCGACCCTGAACCGCATCGGTGGCGAAAACGGCATCGGACGTCTGGATATCGTTGAAAACCGCTACGTGGGCATGAAGTCCCGTGGCTGCTACGAGACACCTGGCGGCACCATCATGCTGCGCGCTCACCGCGCCATTGAATCGATCACCCTGGACCGTGAAGTCGCCCACCTCAAGGACGAACTGATGGCCAAGTACGCCAGCCTGATCTACACCGGTTACTGGTGGAGCCCGGAGCGTCTTATGCTGCAGCAGATGATCGACGCGTCTCAGGCCCATGTGAACGGTGTTGTACGTCTGAAGCTTTATAAGGGCAATGTGATCGTCACCGGTCGCAAGTCGGACGATTCGTTGTTCGATGCCAATATTGCTACCTTTGAAGATGACGCAGGCGCCTATGATCAGGCTGATGCGGCAGGCTTCATAAAGCTCAATGCCTTGCGTATGCGTATTGCTGCGAATAAAGGCCGCAAGCTGTTCTGATACTGCTGGTTGTTCGATGAGTGCAGCCCTCGCGGGGCTGCACTTTAAACCCGGGTTCCCCGTCACGCCTGTAGCCATTTCTCGAATTCAGTCTCCCTGACAAGTTACTCATTGTTCATAAGTGTTTCGAAACCGTCCTGCCGGACACTCAATGTGTTTTCGGTGTTGCAGTGCGCGTTTGATATTGACAGCGTATTTCCTTCGGTAAGTCATGTAAGAAGTCTTTAG